>NZ_VFEB01000134.1:0-227 GCF_007858795.1 Vibrio sp. T20 | reverse complement strand
CATTCACCAAGTTTGCCTGATATTCTCTTACCTTGTCTCGCTATCGCGACGACTGCCTCCTCAAAGCGAGAACGAAACTCCACCTCTTTTAGAGTTCTGCCTATCAAAACAGACTCCGGACTCACTAATACCTCTACGAGGTTTTTATCCAACTCGAACTCTTCTTCAACGTACAGTTTTAGTCCATCAAAGGTGAACAACTGTTTTACTTCCGAGACGTCGCCACT
>NZ_VFEB01000236.1:0-299 GCF_007858795.1 Vibrio sp. T20 | reverse complement strand
TAGCCCTTGGGCATATCGATGGTCTTCACTAACGCTGGTGAATTAGGATTAGCGACCATCATCTCATTTGAGGTGATGATTCCGGAGTGAGAATCTATTTGGCGGGTTGGCATGGTTAAGTGTCTTTATGTCCCTATTCTGACGTGGCGAGACTAGGCTATCATGCCCGGCAGAGTGAATGAAGTAGAGAGGGCACGCGTATGCGATATCAAGTTGAAATATCGAAAGAAAACCAACTACTATTCAAAGTCGATATTGAAGGTATTAACCAAAATAAGTGTGAAACATCGCTCGAAACG
>NZ_VFEB01000162.1:0-266 GCF_007858795.1 Vibrio sp. T20 | reverse complement strand
TGAAAACCAAAGCGCTAAACTTTCAAAGCTCGTATTAAATGCTTCTAGCATGTCATATCAAGCAACACCTTGCCTCTGGTTCTTCCTGATTCAACTTGCTGGTGAGCAGCAATCACATCACTCATCGGATAAACCTGTTGAATTTCAGTCTTCAGTAAACCAACGCCAACCATGTACAACAAGGTATCTAATTGCGCTGGATCTGGCTCAACCAACATGCCGTTAGCCTCAAAGCCTAGGAGTTTGGCTTTTTCACAAATCAGCTC
>NZ_VFEB01000191.1:0-291 GCF_007858795.1 Vibrio sp. T20 | reverse complement strand
AGCCGTGGTCTTCTGCGGTGTGGATTTGCGCGGTAAAACGGTCGTTGAAGCGCATCATCGCCGACGATTCACAAATATTGCCATCTTGGCCTCGTCGACCGATTGCTGAAATTTGCATCTCATCGAACACGCTCTCGCCAAATTGCTGCTGCGCAACAGAGTGAATCAGCGACATTGGATAACAACCCAAGTTGTACAGTGCGCCTTTACTCGCAGGGTTCACGAACTGGTCAATCGCAGCTACGTATGAACCTTGAATAGAGCGTACCTCACCGATCTCACCTGTCGCTA
>NZ_VFEB01000131.1:0-250 GCF_007858795.1 Vibrio sp. T20 | reverse complement strand
TCAAACGCACTAAGTGACTTTGATGAGCTCTACTCTGTTCTTGACCAAGCGTTGTATCAAGCAAAGAGTAATGGTCGAAACTGTATCATTGATGCTTATAGCGAACCGATTGATCTCCCTGAAGCTATTTATACTCCGTCTGTTTACGAACCAACTCAACCATAATGCTTTCACGGTCAGCTAAGTAGTCGTTAAGGCCAACTTTACGCAGTTCACACGCAGGACAATCGCCACAGCCATCACCGATAAT
>NZ_VFEB01000201.1:0-284 GCF_007858795.1 Vibrio sp. T20 | reverse complement strand
TACTCATTAATTCTGTCGAGCTTTGCCCTACGTTTTTGCCGAATTGTTTAATTCCCTTTGACATACTCATGCATACTTTCCTCAAGCTTGGACATCGAACTTTAAGTCTAGATGTTTTTATTAAATTTGCTTGCCTTACTCTAGCTGGTTCCCTGCTCCCTACCGCTATTACTATCCCTCGGTGGGTGTATATCGATGCTACAGCCTCAGTGAGTGACTCTCTGGCTATTGCTCTGCGCTAACAGTCGCTGACTACTGAGTGAAGTGTCACCGTAGATCTAAAC
>NZ_VFEB01000216.1:0-289 GCF_007858795.1 Vibrio sp. T20 | reverse complement strand
TGGGCCTTTGCGATTGTGTTGATGGTTGCGATGATATTCTGGATGCGTATCGCTGCGTTATTGCACGCGCTCTACCCTTCAGTGCAAGGCGCACCATTGGCTGAGTTTGCTCCCTTTTTAATCACGGGTTCTGTGATTGGTTTTGTTATCGCAAGCCTAATATTCAGTATTTCTGCCTTTTCAATTCCATTGATGATGGAGAGACGTGTTGATGTCATGAGCGCTATTTTCACTAGCTTTAATGCCGTGAAATCAAACATCCCTGCAATGGTCGTGTGGGCGAGTATTA
>NZ_VFEB01000035.1:0-331 GCF_007858795.1 Vibrio sp. T20 | reverse complement strand
AGCTCTGTCGTACACATAGCTATCACTGCCATCTTTATGAGTCATTCGTTAAACAACTTCATATAAGTCACTGCTTCCTGACAGGTGATCTTCAAAAGCTTTCATGGCCTGCTGATAATCATCAGGGTGTAAGTTATTTTTCCAAGTTTCAAACGTCGCAGTCAGCTCATGCGGTTGGTAGCCGAGCATTTTTCCCCAATCCATATTAAAGATAGTGAGTTTTCCTGAAGGAACATGATGCTCCCATAGACACAACCCATTACTGTCGAGTGCGGCATTCAACTTTTCTTGCAGGCGAGCATTGCTTCGCTTGAGCTCAGCATTCTCTTTT
>NZ_VFEB01000053.1:0-309 GCF_007858795.1 Vibrio sp. T20 | reverse complement strand
TAACCAAAAATAGATTAAGAACTTACTGAGATAATTACATAGCCATTCAAATAGCTCGGTCTAACAAGACCAAATCAGTTGCTGCTGTTCAAGCATAGAGACAGGCAACTGACAGCCCGGCCAAGAAACTTCTAGCTGCTGCTTGAACAAGCCAATCGTATCCAGCCCGGGCACTTCATTTGGCAAATATTGCTGCGCCAGACGAGCAATCTGAGTCAGACCTAGGCTCGACTCAATACTCGAGCTCAATACAGGTTTAATTCCAAGCTTCTGTGCACGCTCAATGATTGCCACACAACGCTCGACAGA
>NZ_VFEB01000015.1:0-350 GCF_007858795.1 Vibrio sp. T20 | reverse complement strand
TTCGTGGATAACGAGAAAGGTCGTAAGCTGCAAGACGAAGTCAACAAAGCTCTGGCTGGGATGCGCGCAGATGGTACAGTAGAGAAAATTTCCGTGAAGTGGTTTGGCGCTGACATCACGAAATAAGAACTCTTTGTACTTTAGGCCGCAAAGTGGTATCTCTCTCGGACTAAAATAAACTTACGTAAAGGTGGAACTTGTTTTCCACCTTTTCTTTTCTCTAGCCTTTAGGTAAGCCGTATGGGATTTGACTTTAATTACATGTTGGAACTGCTGCCGATATTGCTGAAATATCTTGGCACTACCATGGAAATGGCGACGAGGGGATTGGCGTTTTCACTGATTTTATC
>NZ_VFEB01000252.1:0-183297 GCF_007858795.1 Vibrio sp. T20 | reverse complement strand
AAAAACAGCCAATTTTCCCTTTTTTTTTTGATATCAAGCGTCATCAAGATCCTTTTTCTTTTTTTCCCCCCCCCCCCCTTTAATCATTCGGTTTCGATTTACATTGTAAAACCCGATAACGGCAGTACTTCACCCGAATTTGAAATAAGACAAAAGTCGCACCCACATAAAAAACTCGGCTTTTAATGATCACAAAAAACATATTGATCGAGCACGAAGCAATAAACACCAATATTGATAAGGAACACTAGGGTCACGTCATGGAGAATTGCGGGGGCAATGAAGAGACATGTACAACTGACACAAGCTGTTTGAGATGATGGAGCCAAGTGCCCATCAAAAGAGTTTGGAGTCATTGAAGATAGACCAGCACGAGGTCGAAAGCATTAGGAAATGGTCAAAAAAATAGAGCCACCGAAGTGACTCTATTGTTTTTATCAATTGGTTGTTGCCAATGTTCTTAGCTAATTTACATCTGCTTTACAATGTAAATTAGTCTAGCTCAACTAGGTTCTTCTCGAACTCAGCATGTTGCTTCTTAACTTCATCTTCTGGCTCGCCAGTAATCAAGCTAACCACAACGATAGAAATCGTTGATAGGATGATTCCCGGTACGATCTCGTACACATCGAACCAACCGCCTGTGAACTGTTTCCAAAGTACAATCGTAACACCACCAACTACGATACCCGCTAGAGCGCCGTTACGGTTCATACGAGACCAGTACAGGCTCAATACGATAGCTGGACCGAATGCAGCACCAAAACCAGCCCATGCGTAAGATACAAGGCCAAGTACTGAACTGTCTGGCGTCATCGCTAACACAAGAGCAATCAGAGAGATTAGGATAACCGCGAAGCGGCCTACACGAACGATCTCTTCAGACGTCGCATCTTTCTTAAGCACTTGCTTGTACAAGTCTTCTGCCATTGCAGATGAAGAAACAAGAAGTTGTGAATCCGCAGTACTCATGATTGCCGCTAGGATTGCAGCAAGTAGGATACCTGCGATTACTGGGTGGAACATCGCGTTCACAAGAAGCATGAAGATCTTCTCGCCATCGTCTAGCTTAGGTGCGCCAGAGTTCGTCACGTAGATTAGACCAACAAGACCCACCAGCATTGCACCAATCATAGACAGTGCAGTCCATACCACCGCGATACGACGCGCTGTTGTTAGGTCTTTATTGCTACGTGTTGCTTTGAAACGAGCAAGGATATGTGGCTGACCGAAGTAACCTAGACCCCATGCCGCTAGCGAGATGATCGCGATAGCAGAAAGAGGCTCACCTTTCGCATCATTCCATAGCGTTAGTAGCTCTGGGTTGATGTTGTGTAGGTCGCTAGATAGCTGACCAAGGCCGCCGTTCATTGCCGCGATTGGTACAATCAATAGCGCAGCAGACATTAGTAAACCTTGAACCAAGTCAGTCCAAGATACCGCAAGGAAACCACCAAACAAGGTGTAAGAAACCACACATACCGTGCCGATAATTACTGCCGTTGTGTAATCTAGGCCGAATACCGTTTCAAACAATTTACCACCTGCTACCAAGCCTGAACTTGTGTAGAAAAGGAAGAATAAAAGGATAAAGAAAGCAGAAATTGTTTGGATCAGCTTAGAGTTATCGTTGAAACGACGAGATAGGAACTCAGGCAGCGTCAGTGATTCAGTCGTAATGCTGTAAGTACGTAGACGTTTTGCACTGATTAACCAGTTTGCCCAAGTACCAACAAGTAGGCCACCAGCAAGCCAAAATGCTTCAAAGCCAGCAGCGTAAGCGTAACCAGGCAGGCCAAGTAGCAACCAACCACTCATGTCTGATGCACCAGCAGAAAGTGCAGCAGGCCATGGGCCTAACGAACGACCACCTAGGAAGTAGTCAGTTGAGTTAGATGTACGTTTGTAAGCAATAACACCGATCGCTAGCATCATAATTAGATACGCAATGAACGTCGTCGTTATTGCAAAACTGTTTTCTATCATTTGATAGTCCTCATTTTGTAGAAAGCCTTCCATGCCTAATTCAATGCAAGGCACTCACCGTAAAGGCAAGCGAGTGCATTGAGTTAGGTATTCAGGCTCCAAAGCACTATGGGATGAATCCAAAAGTGGAAAAAACCAAAAGTGATTAGAGCCAATTTTACTGAAGGTTAGTGAGCTTCGCTTCCAAGTTCGAGCAAGGTCGCGTTACCGCCCACGGCTGTTATATTTATAGTTCGCGTGCGTTCGGTAATGAAGCGCAGCGATAGGTGTGGATCATTAGCAACATTCATTGCCGTCAGATCCGTTTCAGCGACTAAACCGACGATTGCACCGTCACGCTTAGCAAGCTGTAAATTGATAGCTTGTGCCGTTTGTGAATTACCCACATAACCTGCACTTCGTACATCGCAAGACAGCAGCTGTTGAGCAGCGTCATACGAGGCAACCTGTACTAAGTTAGTTGGCAAATTCGCTTGTTTCGCAGCATCAGCAATTAAGGTGTTGAACTGTACGTCATCACTGCACAATTGAACGCTGTTACCTGCCAATAGTGCTGCAGTAATCATCGCTGTTGCGGTTTGCAGTGCCGACACTTTCTGTTCGCAATCATCAACAATTACCAAAGCCACACCGCGGCCGGCAGCGTACAACTCATTGGTTTCACCCGTAGGACCCGCCATGAGGTGATGCTCAGAAAGCAGCGCAGACGCTTGCTCTAAATGATAAGTTGCCACTGCCGCCAAAGGCGCAGATTGACTTTCGATCTCTGATTTGAATGAAAGTACCTGAGCACTCTTATGATCAAAGTCGGTAAGATTCCATTGTTCCCACGCTAACAAAGCATCAGAAAAACCTGTCACTTGATGAACCATGATACTGCTCCTTATGCCTTGTCTTGTAATTGAGAGAAATGAACATCAGTAAAGCGATATAGGTAGTGAGGACCACCCGCTTTAGGGCCAGTACCCGACAAGCCTTGACCACCAAATGGTTGAACCCCAACAACAGCGCCCACTTGGTCACGGTTGATGTAGCAGTTACCCACACGAACGTGTTTTTCGATCCAACGGTAAGTTGTTTCGTTACGGCTGTGGATACCCATGGTTAAGCCAAAGCCCGTTTGGTTAATTTGGTCTACCACTTGCGCTAACTCACTCGCCTTGAAGCGAACGATGTGTAGCACAGGGCCAAATTGTTCTTCTTTCAAACAGCTGATGTCATCAATTTCAAAAGCACTTGGTGGAACAAAATCACCATGTTCACAATCCGTACCTAGAGAAAGTTGAGCCACCTTCTTCTGGGTATTGGTCATGTTTTCTAAGTGAGCCAACAACTTCTGTTTCGCGTTTTGGTCGATAACAGGGCCAACATCGGTTTTATGAAGATGTGGAATGCCAACACTCAATTCGTCCATTGCACCGTGAATCAATGCAATCACACGGTCTGCAATGTCTTCTTGAATGTAAAGCACACGTAGCGCAGAACAACGTTGACCCGCAGAAGCGAAGGCAGAACGAATTACATCACGAACCACCTGTTCAGGCAGTGCGGTACTGTCGACGATCATTGCGTTCTGACCACCGGTTTCCGCAATAAACGGCACAGGCTTAGCGTTGCGGCTTGCTAGTGACACGTTGATGCGTTGTGCCGTTGGTGTTGAACCCGTAAAGGCAACGCCTGCAATCGCATCGTGGCTAGTTAACGCACTACCGATCTCAGCACCACGACCCGGTAGAAGTTGAATCGTGCCAGCAGGGAAACCCGCTTCATTCATCAGTTCAACGGCGCGAGCTGCAATCAAGCTTGTTTGCTCTGCAGGTTTCGCCACAACCGTGTTACCCGCGACTAGTGCAGCTGTAATTTGGCCAAGGAAGATCGCCAATGGGAAATTCCAAGGGCTGATACAAACGAACACACCACGACCTTGTCGAGAGGCGATTCGTGTTTGGCCATCAAAACCTTTTAGTTCGAAACCTTGCAGATTATCAGCTTGCTTTGCGTAGTAACGACAGAAGTCGACCGCTTCACGCACTTCATCAATACTGTCGTGAATAGTCTTACCCGCTTCTTGATGACAAATTGCCACCAGCTCAGCTAGGTTCTCTTCCATCAGATCAGCCAGCTTCTCAAGCGCAGCGGCCTTAGTTTCAACCGAAGTTGCATTCCAATCAGCAAATGCTGCGTCTGCGCCAGTGATCGCTGCGGAAACATGATCAAGGTTAGCGAAAGCCACCTGACCGACATTAATACGACGATCGTAAGGTGCCGTGACTTGTTCAACGTTCAGATCAGCCTTGATCATGCTTTCGGCAAAAGATTCACCGTTGATCACAGGTCCAGCAGTCCATTGATTGTTAAGGAAAGACTTAACCTGCTCTTCGAATTGATGAGCTTCACTTTCGATATCAATGTTCACACCGTAAGAGTTCTTACGCTCAGGGAATACCGCTGGCGGCAGAGGAATCTTAGTGTTGTTCAGCGTATCGAACGCAAGAAGCATATCGACTGGGTGTTGAGTCAGCTCTGCCACTGGGCAGCGAGCATCAACCAATCGGTGTACAAACGAGCTGTTTGCACCGTTCTCTAGCAGACGACGTACTAGGTATGGCAGTAGATCTTTATGGCTACCAACTGGCGCGTAAATACGTACCGACTGTTGGTAAGCTTCCATCGCATGGTTGTAAAGTGAATCACCCATGCCGTGTAAGCGTTGGAATTCAAAGTCTTTATGATCAGTCATTACTGCAATAGCAGAAACTGTGTGAGCATTGTGGCTCGCAAACTGCGGGAAGATATTGCCACGAACACTTGGACTCAATAGGTAACGCGCACAAGCAAGGTAAGCTACGTCTGTCGCTTCTTTGCGTGTGTAAACTGGGTAGTCAGTGAAACCAGCCTGTTGTGACCATTTGATCTCGCTGTCCCAGTACGCGCCTTTAACTAAGCGAAGCGGGATCAAATCACCCTGCTCTTTCGCTAGGCGGTTTAGCCATACTAGAACTGGTAGCGCACGCTTTGAGTATGCTTGAATAACCAGACCAAATTTACCCCAACCTTTTACAAGGTCAGTGCGGTACAGTTTTTCGAATAATTTAAGAGAAAGCTCTAAGCGATCCGCTTCTTCCGCATCAATCGTAATCGCAACATCGAGCTCTACTGCTCGGCGTAATAACTGCTCTAGCGTGTCGCAAAGTTCAGTCAGTACGCGGTCTTCGTTCGCCACTTCATAACGTGGGTGAAGCGCAGAAAGCTTGATAGATACCGATGGAGCTGGGCTCGATTTTGAAGAGACATACGTGTCTCGACCTACGGCTTCAATCGCCATTAGGTAATCTTTGAAGTATTTGTTTGCGTCAGCTGTAGTCAGTGCCGCTTCACCTAGCATGTCGTATGAGTAGGTAAAACCTTTGTCACGCATAGACTTACCGTTCTTTTGCGCTTCAGCAATGCTGCGGCCAAGAACGAATTGGTGGCCCATCACCTTCATCGCTTGGTGCATCGCTTTACGAATCACCGGCTCAGAAAGCTTGTTCACTAAACGGTTAACCGCTTGACCTGCACTCTGCTCTTTAGATGAAAGTCCAACCACCTTGCCTGTTAGCATTAGGCCCCAAGTTGATGCGTTAACAAAAACCGAGTCAGAATTCTTCAGGTGAGATTTCCAATCCGCAACGCTAAGTTTGTCGCGAATCAGTGCATCAGCCGTTGCTGAATCAGGAATACGCATCAAGGCTTCCGCCAGACACATCAGCAAGATGCCCTCTTGAGTATCTAAGCTATATTCAAGCAACAGCGCATCGATCATCTGAATAGATGTTTTATCCGCACGGATAGACTCAATCAACGACGTCGTTTTGTCTGTAATTTGCTGCTTTTCAGACTCAGAAGGGGTAGCTAGCGGCAGAAGTTGCTCTAGCCATTGGGTTTCATCCACCATATATAATGGTGAGATAAGCGACCATAGATCAGCAAGCGACTGCTCATTGAATTCTGGCTTTAACACATCGGTAGCTGTAAACATGCGTTTTCCTTAATCTCACACCCGGAATTAGCCCGGGGATCTCTACAATGGCTGCAGTGTATTTAGAGTATATAAGGATTACTTGTCAAAAACTCCGAGTTTTTTGCTAAAAACTCGCTTTATTAACAAAACAAACACAACGTCACATATGAAACTTTAAAATAATATGCCGTTTTGTTTCACTATTTAACAGAAATTTTCTTTTTGTATTGGGATGGTGACATGCCTTGAAGACGTGAAAAGGTGTGAGTAAAGGAGGATTGACCGGAGAAACCAGCAAGTTCTGCAACCTGACCAAGGCTCAGATTACCTTGTTCGATCAAGCGGCGAGAGCGGTCGATACGCTTACCTAATACATACTGGTGAGGGGTAATACCCATCTGCTCTTTGAACAACATATGAAACTGGCTTTCACCCAAAAACACACTGCCTGCCAGCTGCGCAACCGAGATCTTATTCGCGAGGTGTTGCTCAATGTAGCGATCCAGAGCTTCAAGATCGAAACGCGAATCTTTGATTGAGGTTTCAAACGCCGAGATATGCCTTTGCATCAGTGCAATCACCGTATCATTACAGGCACGGCTTAATAGCAGATCATCAGGGCTTGCCTGCATCTCTTGCACCAACATATGGATAAGCTTTTGAATTTGCGCGTCTAATTGGAAGTAGACGTTAGAAGACTCGAGCTGATTAATCTTCTCTAACATCAGAGGGTCGTCGTCACTTGGCACAGGCATGTTAAGCACCAGAATATCCGACTGACCGACCACACCACCGAAAGCATGATCAGAGCTTGCTGTCACCACACATCCTTGGCCGGGACCGACAAGATTGCCCTTACCACTGACTTCAAATTCCGCCTGACCTTTTAGACCGATCACCACCTGAGAATAATGGTGCTCGTGGCAATCCATATGCGATGGCAAAGTAATGATCTCTGCGGGACGAGGGCCAGTAAGGCCTAGCGGAGACAAGTCTAGGTTTGGAAAGGGTAAAGGTTTTGGCATGACAGCAAAATACTCAAGTCAACATAGTAAGAATAATACTCTGAAATCTGCACAAGATGAATTTGTAAATGATCATGAGAGTCATTTCCTGACCTCAAAGAAAAGATCATCACTGCGATCGTCTTGATCATGCCTCCGGAAAGGTGATCAAGAGTGTACAAACTACGGGCATTGTAAAACCAATCGTTCCGACGAGTTTAGGGACTTCACAAGCAATCACACAAGCAATCACACAAGCAATCACACAAGCAATCACACAAGCACGAAAATCATGTCATAAATAAATGCTTCATCGCACCAACATAATGAATAAATTTTCTTATATAGCTCAAATAATTCGCTTTCAACTTGTAAAAAGTGTATCCGAAGTACCGAAACTTGGCTTTTGAGTAGATTGAAATGCAATAAAACGGTATAAAGACGGGTACTGTGTTAATTGCTAATAACTAGTGACTGACAACTAGGAAGTAGACACTTTATTAACGAGCCAATTTCAATCTATAAGTTGCAGGGACCTATGACTAACTTTCGAATTTCAGCGCTTTTACTTGCGCTATCCCCTCTTTGGGTATCTGCATCGGTATCAGCTGAAGAACTGAATCAAGTCGATCCTGTTTCAGCTATCGATGCAAAGCTAACAGAGAAAAACTCAGATATTGAGCGTATTTCAGCAACCAAAGTATCGGCGACTGAAAACCTAAAACAACTACAGAACAAAAACAGTAAGTTGTTACGCGAAGGTGAAGAACTTAAGGCAAAACGTAACAGAGCTAAGTCTGTACTCGACAAACAGTACAGTCGCTTACTTGAAGATCCCGAAACAGATTTGGTCTCTTTCCAGAAAAGTTACCAAGATGCCTGGGCTGCGGTTAAAGATAATCAATCGGCTCAGCTAGACAATGAACAAGCAATCAACGAGAGCGAAATTCACCTTTCTCAAATCAAACAAAAGCAAGCTCGCCTAAACAATGAGCTGGCTAATTTGAGAGAATCAAAAGTTGAAGCTCGTGTTAAACGTATTGCAACAGAACTGCGTGAAAGTGCGGTTCTTGAAACCAGCTACACCACTACATGTGCATCAACAATGACACTGGGTGAGTGTACTGCTCAAGGTAAATACCTAACCAATCAAAAAGCCGTGCAGACGTTCAAGAGTCAGTTACTTGAGCAGCTCACAGAAAGTACGTTGGCGAAGCAAAACTTGCAGGGTGTTCAATTGAATATCCATGTTCAAGACAGCCAAGCAATCAAGAGTGGCTTCTCTGGTAACAACTCTTACTTCATGCAAATGCAGGCTCAGCTTCAAGCAAAACCTGAAGCGGTTGCTGCGTGTAACTTATTGAACGTTTCAACGCGCTACTGTTTAACGGGCAGTGACGCAGCAGTCGTTAAGAAGAGTGACAAACAGTGGGCTAACGTGACGGTACGTTCTGATCAGTACAACGACTCAGTAACGATCAACGGAATTAAATATGGCAGTACACCTCTTGAGGTTGCGCTACCAAGTGGTCGTCACCAAGTAACCATTTCAAAACAAGGTTACGAGTCTTACAACCGCACAGTTACCATCAACGGCAGCGACACGATTTGGGTTAAGCTTCTTCCTAGCAAGGAAAGCTAAACACCCTTTCTACATAGAGCTGAGACGATACAAAACGCTCAGTGCTATATCAGATAGCCGTGCCTATTTCACAAAGTTGAATGAATACTCGCCATTTTGTTGATAGTTATAGAAAGTAGCTGCAGACGAAATGGCGTTTTCGTTTAGAATATTCGATTAACCTAAATTACGATTGAAGTAGCCCATCATGCGCCAAGGTCTTCCTACTCTATTATTTGCACTTGCTCCCTGCCTAATGACTCCTGCTGTTTTCGCTGAGGCAACACCGCCAGCGATCGCGTCTTCTGTCACCGACATTGAAAGCTCACTATTCGAAAAGCATGCCGACTTAACGGCTGTTAAGAAGAAACTGGCTGACAAACAAAATGAAGTCGACAATCAGACGCAGCAAATGGCACGTCTAGCGAAGTTATCCGCTCAAGCAGAGCAGACACTCGCAAAGGCGAAAGCGAGTCTAGAGCAAGATTATACACGCATGATTGATGAGCCTGACTTTGATATCTCGCCAGCTCAAATTCAATTCCAAGACGCTTGGAAAACCGTAAAAGAGAGCAAGCTTACGATTTCAGGATCAGAACAGAAGCAGCAAGGCTTGGTGATGGAACTTGAGGCTATCCAGGCCGAAAAAGCGGCGGTACAAGCTTCAATCGCAAACCTGAACCAAGACAAGCTAAGAGCAAGGGCAGAGCGACTAAGAAACGAGATCACTCAGACGGAAGAGCAGACCGTTAGTTTTACTAACCGTTGCAGCAGCGATATGACACTGGCGCAGTGTTCAGATCAAACGGTGACCTTAGCACTTCAAAAAGCGGTAAAACAGTTCCAGCACAGCTTGGTAGACAACGCGACTGAATCGAACACAGTGAAAGAGCACCTTGCGTCTGCTTCTCTGAATATTCACGTTCTGCAACACAAAGTAAAATCCTCTGGCTTCTCTGAAGATAACCGTTACCGAGCGGTAATTGCGGCGAACCTAGAAACTCGCCCAGATAAGAACACTCCTTGCCGGCTACTTGGTATTCAGTCATCAAACTGTTTCACGCAAAGCGAGCAACAAACCAACGACCAGCAAAAAGAAGTCGCTTGGGTTAACTTGGTGGTGCGTTCAAATCAATACAACGACAATGTTTCTATCAACGGCGTGAACTATGGCAGCACACCGATTGAAGTGATGTTACCTACGGGCCAACACATGGTCACGATCGAAAAAGAAGGCTACCTTTCTTTCCACCAAGAGTTGAAGATAGCCCGCGATCACAACCTACGAGCGGTATTACAAGCCAAGCAGAACTCATTGAATGTCGGTACCAAGTTTGCCGATCCGATAGGGAACGACATTCAAAGCCCTGAAATGATTGTTGTCGGCTCTGGTCGCTACCTACTCGGTGAAAACAATGCACAACAAGTGACGATCAAACAGCCGTTTGCATTAGCAGCAACACCAACCCGTGTTCAAGACTTTAGAGCATTTATTAAAAGCACAGGCTACCAGACAGACGCAGAGCTGATGAACACCTGCGATACGTTCGTCAATGCAGAAATCACAACTGTTTCAGACAATGACTGGCAAAACCCTGGCTTTAAACAAGCAGATAGCTCACCCGTTGTATGTGTCAGCCAGAACGATGCAAAAGCTTATACTCGTTGGTTGTCTAAAAACACAGGTTTCACTTACCGTTTACCAACGCCACAAGAGTGGGAAGCCGCAGCAAGAGCTGGCCAAAACACCAATTTCTGGTGGGGCAACGAATTCAGCTCTGGCAAAGCCAATACAGGTTGGGCAGGCACACCTTGGTCAAACGTAAGCACCTCCCCGGTTAAGTCATTCTTACCAACCCCTACTGGTTTCTACGACATGGTGGGTAATGTATGGGAATGGACAACCATTCAGAAAGGCCTAGCGAAGGGTGGCGCGTGGAGCTTCTCTCCAGAAGAAGCGAAAGTGTATAACGAACTGAACGTTGCACCTTCAACCGCAGCCAACTACCTAGGATTCCGAGTATTGCGAGAGCTGTAAGCTCTCCATTAGGTTCTGAAATTTTGAAATATTTACTCTAGGTTCTCAATTCTCACATTGAGCAGCATTTATAGGGGAATTCCCCCCTTATGCATTAGCATTCCTAGGAGTAGATTCGTCGATAGAGTAGTAAGTCACTCTGGGTATCAAATTGATACCTCAGTTTAATTTACCTGACCCTCGTAAATTAGACTGAAAATCTTCTACATGTCGACAAGGCATATCTTGTCTTTAGCCAGCCCCTCTTCAGGCTGGCTTTTTTTTGCCTATTTATCACTCTTTATGCCTACCCATCCTACGTAATTGAAGTAGTTCGTCAGCAATCCGTTTAACTGTCATTCACCCCTTATTTTTCGCACGGACTACAAACTCTAATTGCCATTGCAGCACTATAAGAAACTGATATCATTACCATACCTCAGCTTACGAGATAAAAAATTGCCCGAACCACTCAACTCCATACATCGTTCTTTATTCGAACAACTTCCAGGCTGCTGGGGCTGCAAAGATACTGACTCGGTCTTTGTGTACGCCAATCTTGCTTACAACCAGTTAATTGGCTTAAAACCCGATGAGACTTGTACTGGCTTGACCGACTTCGATATGCCCAGTCAAACTATTGAATGTGCACAGGATTTCAGAGCCCAAGACAAACATGTGATGAATACACACAGCACCCTTAAGATCCTCGATATTCACCCTTATCCAGACGGACGCTGGCATGCCCATATTTTTACCAAAACCCCTTGGCTTGATGATAATGACAATGTCCAAGGCACTATCTTCTATGGGCAAGAGCTCACTGATACTGCAATCTTAGAGGTCGGTCATTGGGTTTGTCAGGCAACAGGAGCGAAAGGTAATCAAGCATCACTTGCGGGATCAGAGCCGCGTGTGTCTAAGCTGCAAAAGCGGCTGACCTCTAGAGAATCAGAAGTGCTGTTCTTACTGCTTTACGGAAAAAAACCTCAATACATAGCGTCTACGTTAAACATTTCAATCAAAACGGTCGAAGGTCATGTCGCGAGATTGAAGCAGAAATTCGACGCTCGCAGTAAAAGCCAATTGATTGAATATGCATTGGACTCGGGGTTAGGCTCAGTGATCCCAGAAACTCTGCTCAAAAAACAGATCTCCGTTGTTCTGCACAGTGACTAGTTAAGTAATTGAAGGCCAGTTGGTTATTGGTTTGACAAGAGTGCAGACAAAAAAATGCCGTTGATTAGATAAGTATCATCAACGGCACTTTTGGATCTATTAAGCAGCTAAGCGATCAAGCAACCTAAGGCGCTAGTCGATCAATATCCCAGCTGTCATCTTGGCGTGAGAACAAGAAACGGTCGTGCAAGCGGTGTTCGCCACCCTGCCAAAACTCAATGCTATCCACACGTACGCGAAAGCCACCCCAGAAAGAAGGCACAGGAATCTCGCCTTTGGCAAACTTCTGTTTAAGCTCTAGATACTTACCTTCTAGAATCCCACGCGCTGAGATGCGGCTACTCTGCTTACTTGCAATCGCGGCCAACTGGCTCTCTTTTGGACGTGACGAGAAATACTTCATATTTTCCATAGCTGTCAGCTTTTCAGCCGTGCCCGTAATATGAACTTGTCGCTCAAGTGGATGCCAAGGGAAGTGCAAACTGATTTTGCTGTTGTGCTGAAGCTGGTGCGCTTTACGGCTACCTAGGTTGGTGTAAAAAACGAAACCGTCTTTATCAACATTCTTCAGCAGAACAATTCGTTGGAATGGCTGACCATTTTCATCAACCGTAGCAACTGTCATGGCAGTAGGGTCCGTCAACTTCGCTTCAATGGCTTGCTCTAGCCATAGATTGAATTGCTCAATCGGGTCTGCGGCCAAGTCTTTGCGTCTCAATCCACCCTTAGCGTATTCGCGACGAATATCTGTCAGTTCCATTTGGTTGCTCCTTTCAATTTTTTTGTGATTTTGCGCTGTAATCCTTTGAAACACAAGTCTCAGTCATAGTTTTGTCTCACTGAAGATGCTCTGTGTTAACAAGATCTCGGTACTCTCTCCATCATATTGATAATCTTTACACAAACCGATGACAAGCTGAGAACCGAGTGACCAAAATACTGCCTAACCTAATGACTCCCTTTGTTTTATTCTCATTGCTATTGGGAGCTGCAGGACTGACTGCTACTCATTTTTTGGCCGGTCAATTCCAAGAAAAAATCGTCACTCAGCAACTCAATGAAGCAGCTAATAAAGCCAATCTACAAATCGATTCTGAACTGGATAAATTCAAACAGATCCCTGATTTACTCAGTCATGACACGCGCCTACTCTCTTATTTTGACTCCTCACCAAAAGCAGACAAAATTTCCGCTGCGCAGCTCAATCAATTGCTGTTTGAGTGGTCGAATCAAAGCCAGGCCGACACCATCTATATTCATGACCCAAGCGGGACTGTGATCGCATCAAGTAATTACCAAAAGCCACGTACCTTTGTTGGTCAAAATTTCTCGTTTCGTCCCTATTTTGCTTCTGCAATTCAAGGCAATAACACGCACTATGTCGCGCTGGGTGCCCGATCTAATGTACGCGGTTACTTTTTATCGTCACCGTTGTATCTAGAAAGTGATATTGTCGGGGTGATCACCGTAAAAGTAAGCTTAGAGAACCTTGAAAACATCCTCACCAGCGATGACTTTGAGATCGTGGTACTCGACTCTAACCAAGTGGTGTTTCTATCAAGCCAAGCTCCGTGGCTTTACCATTCATTGTTGCCATTAACTCAGCAGCAACAAACAGATATCGCACTTCAACGCCAATACGGTCAGAGCAAAATTTCGATCATCGAAGCCTTTCGTTCTTCAAGCTCTCAGTCAGAAGCTAGCAACGCCAATCAACCTAATACAAATCGATCTAGCAACCTTCAATCAAACGAAATCCGAAAAGAACTCACCGCTAACCAATTATTTAAACTCGGGACTTTTAATCTTTACCCTGCAACGGTCAGCAACAACCAGTACCAAGTCGTCGCCCTAAAAGAGACCAGAGCTGAGCTTATTAAGGTCTTGCAGATCGATGTCATCTTCGTGGTGATTTACAGCTTGGTGATGCTCATCGCTTGGTCGTGGCGCCAGACTTATCTCGCGAAAGTGGCATTGACCCGACTCAACCAAAACCTAGAGCAAACCGTTGATAAACGTACTCACTACTTGAAGCAATCCAATCAACAGCTGCAACAAACCATCTTTCAATACCAAGAGTCGCAGTTGAAGTTGAAACAGACAGAACAAGAGCTGACACAAACCGCGAAACTAGCGGTACTCGGTGAGCTGTCAGCCAGCATTAACCACGAAATCAACCAACCACTTGCAGCGCTGCGAACCTACAGTGAGAACAGCTTAAAACTACTTGAGATGGAACGAACCGATTTGGTGAAGAACAATCTTGAGAAAATGATTGGCCTCAACAACACCATTACCGACATCATCGCGCGACTCAAAGTCTTTACTCGCAAAGTCACTAAACAAGAACATCATGTGGCCAACCTGCACCAAGCGGTCAACAATGCCACCAGTATTCTCAGTGCGCTGATGATAAAGCAAGGCATTACACTTAGGTTAAGCACGGTGCCCGATGACATCAACATTGCGATTCATCCAACCGAACTTGAGCAAGTACTGGTCAATCTGATTCACAACGCGATTCAAGCGCTTCAACAGCAAGTTCTTGAACAGAAAATCTTGCAGGAGCAACAAAACCTGGAAAACGTTGACCAACAGGCTAACCCACAAATAGGCATCGAATGGCAACTGCATCATAACTCTTGTCAGCTGATCATTTGGGACAACGGAATTGGCATGCAGGATGACAAACTAGAACAGCTGTTCGACCCGTTTTTTACGACTAAACCGGAAGGCTTAGGGTTAGGGCTTTCAATATCGAAACGGATTATTGAAGCGTATCACGGCACGATCAGCGTAAACCGGTTAGAGCCTTCAGGCATGGTATTCTCGCTAAACATCCCGTTATATAACGATAAAAGCTAACGCGCCGTTGTTAACATTGATTAGAAAACGAATTTCACATACTGCTAAGGACTCGACTTTTGCACTCTATGCCTAAACTCTATTTTGTCGACGATGAACCTGCGATTCGCGACTCAGTAGAACAAGCCATGCTCATTGAAGGCATCGATATCGTCTGCTTTCCCAACGCTATTGAGGCATTAAAGAAAATAGATACGTCGCAAGCCGGAATTGTCATCACCGATATTCACATGCCGGTGATGGATGGCATTCAATTAACGCAAAAATTACTGAGCCAAAATCCTCATTTTCAGGTCATCGTACTTACCGGGCATGGTGACGTACAAACAGCGGTATCTGCGATGAAAGCCGGCGCTTATGACTTTCTGGAAAAGCCATTTGTGGTCGATGCCCTACTCACTGCCGTTAAGAAAGCCGCGGATAAACTCGCACTGGTTGAAGAGAACAACCTATTGCGTAAAGAGTTGGCAATGCAAAATCAAGTTGGCCCAAAACTGATTGGTCAATCACCATCAATGCAGGCATTACGCCGAGAGTTGATCACCCTAGATACCAAAACCAACCCACTTTTATTATTTGTTGGTGATTTAGGAACGGGGAAAAGGGTCACAGCACAATACACCCATGATCTACACAGTCATCAAACTGCGGAGCTTTGCCCTGTCGCAGCATTTAATTTGCCTCGCAGTGACGAAGCGACATTTCATCAATTTGTTTTGCAACTGTTTTTGAAGCATCAAGGTGGAACACTCTATATCCATGAGACAGAAGCATTAACTCAGGATCAATGGCTGTGGTTCGCCAATCTAAAACCGACTCTACTTCGTGAAAACTCATGCAAGACCAATGCAACTTGTATCATTATCGCAAGCACAATAGTTCCTACTACAATTATAAGTGAGTTCCGCCGATTTGATTTACTCACCTTGGCGCAACGAACCGAAGATATTGGCTCTTTGTTTAAGCACTTTGCTCGTGGTGCAGCAAGTCGATATCAACTACCTCCGCCCGTCATTACAGAAAAAGAGATTCAACGACTCATCGCGACTCATTGGACAGAGAACATTCGTCAGCTTCGCCAACATGCCGAACTCAGAGTGCTGACTCAAATCAAACAGCCATCACTCGATAGCGATACTAATGAGCAGAGCGACGAAAATGAACTTGATGTGAGCATTGAGGTACAACAACTATCGTTAAACCAACGTACCGATAGCTTTGAACAAATTATCTTGATTGAGGCACTACATCGCCATCAAGGTCGTTTAAAAGAAGTACAACAAGAGCTGCAGGTGTCGCGAAAAACACTGTATGACAAACTAAGAAAGCACCAGCTCGATAAAACCGATTTCAAAAACCGATAAGTCTTAAAAAATATATAAATTCAAAGATTTAAAGGAACAAAATCTTAACATTTATCAGAAGTAAGAATACACTCAATAGGCTTGCACTTTTATTTAGCGAACAAGGACTGTTATGAGTCAGAAAAATTTCAGCAAATTGAACGAGACCGAGCTTGAGTATGTCGATGATAAAACAGCGGCACTGCTCCTCAATACGCCCACCAGTGCGCGTATTATGTTGTGGGTAATCGTTCTGTTTTTTGTTGCTGCTATTGGGTGGTCTGCTTGGGCTGAGATCGACAAAGTCACTGTTGGCCAAGGCAAAGTGATCCCTTCCTCTCAAATCCAAGTGGTGCAAAACCTTGAAGGGGGATTGGTTAAAGAGATCTTGGTTAAAGAAGGTCAACGCGTTCAAAAAGGGCAACAGCTACTGTTAATCGATGACACTCGTTTTCGCTCGGATTTTCGCGAACGTGAGCAACAAGTGGCCAACTTAACCGCCAGCGTCTTAATGCTTTCAGCCTCATTAACCAGTGTTGTTATCGACGAAGATTTCTCTGTAGCAGAGTGGAAAAAAAGTGTCTTACTCGACTACGGTAAACTGGCTTTCCCTCCAAAATTTTACGAGCTTCAACCAAAACTGGTGAATCGCCAGAAAGCAGAATATCGTCAGGATCTTAATAATCTAAAAAACCAACTTTCCGTTTTTGATCAACAAGTTGAGCAGAAACAGCAAGACCTTATCGAAATTAAAGCACGTGTTCGTAACCTAAAACAAAGCTACAAGTTTGCTCGCCAAGAACTGGATATCACCAAACCTCTTGCCGATGAAGGGGTGGTACCAAGAATTGAGTTGCTCAAGCTTCAAAGACAGGTCAACGACACTCGCCGAGAAATGACCTCAAGCGAACTCAAAATACCTCTTCTACGCTCGGCAATCAAAGAAGCTATGCTCAGCCGTATTGATGCCGCACTGAACTTCCGCTCAGAACAACAAGAAAAACTCAACCAAGCACAAGATAAGCTCTCTGCAATGACCGAATCGGCGGTTGGCCTTGAAGACCGAGTAAACCGTACTGTGGTGGTTTCTCCGGTAACTGGCACCGTAAAAACACTTGGTATTAATACTGTCGGTGGTGTTATCCAACCGGGTATGGATATCGTTGAAATTGTACCGACCGAAGACTCTCTATTGGTTGAAGCCAAAATCGCCCCGCAAGATATCGCGTTCCTACGCCCAGAATTGACTGCCATCGTTAAATTCAGTGCCTATGACTTCACTAAATACGGTGGTCTAGAAGGCGTGTTAGAGCACATCAGTGCCGATACCACTCAAGATGAAGAAGGTAACAGCTTCTACATCGTGCGCGTGCGCACCGAAAAACACAATTTTGGACAGAACGAAGAGTTGCCAATCATTCCGGGTATGACCGCCTCTGTCGATATCATCACGGGTAAAAGAACCGTGCTGGAGTACATGTTGAAGCCACTATTAAGCGCTCAAAACAACGCACTAAAAGAGTAAGGACGTTTGATGCTTGATGACGCCTTTCAATACACAGCAAACAGACGAGAGCAGAGGCTATGAGATCTCGGATTTCTCTATTGCTGCTGGTCCTCACCTCTTTTACCTCTATGGCGCTCAATAAGAGCGACCAACGATGGATAGACGCGGTTACTGCAACCTACGGGGAAAGAGCAGGAAAACGAGTAGCAACATGGCGCTCAAATATGACGTCATACGAAGGGTTAAGTGAAAAAGAGAAGTTAGATTCGGTAAATCGATTCTTCAACCAAATGTACTTTGTCGATGACAACATACTGTGGGGAAAAAACGACTACTGGGCAACACCACTGGAGTTTCTAGGCAGTAACGCCGGTGACTGTGAAGATTTTACTATCGCAAAATACTTCTCTTTGCTTGAACTGGGCGTCCCAGATAAGAAATTACGATTAGTGTACGTAAAAGCACTTGAGTTAAACCAATTCCACATGGTGTTGGCTTACTACTCAACACCCAGTGCAGAGCCACTAATTTTAGACAACTTAAACCCTGAAATAAAACGCGGTTCTAAGCGCGGAGATCTGCGACCGATATACAGTTTCAATGGTAAAAACCTTTGGCTGATCAAGTCGGCAGCAGGCAGCGGTAAGTTAGCAGGGAAATCATCAAGACTGAGCTTATGGAACGACCTACGTTCTCGTGAGCGCAATCTAAAACTAAACAAACCCATTATCAATTACGATGAGTAGGTACAATGACTTTATATAAACAGCTTGTGGTCGGGATGGTTGCGGTATTCATACTGCTGATGACGTCAGTTTTTATGATCGAATTCAATACCACCCGTGGATACTTAGAAGAGCAGCAACGCTCTGAGGTAAGTAATACCATTAATACTGTTGGACTGGCTCTCGCCCCTTACCTAGAAGAAAAGGATAAGGTGGCAGTGGAGTCTGTTATCAACGCCCTGTTTGATGGCAGCTCTTACTCCGTCGTTCGATTGATCTTTCTTGACAGCGGTGAAGACATTCTTCGCTCATACCCTGTAAAGCCAACCGGCGTACCACAGTGGTTTACCAACCTTAACTTGTTTGAGCCTGTTCATGACCGCCGCGTAATCACCAGTGGCTGGATGCAGCTAGCAGAGGTTGAGATTGTGAGCCACCCAGGCCCGGCCTACGACCAACTTTGGCAAGCATTCATCCGCTTATTAACCATCTTTGGCACGATCTTCTTGTTAGGTTTAGTGTCTATATCTTGGATCCTCAAACGTGCCTTACGTCCGCTCTCGTTGATCATTACTAAAATGGATCAGATCGCTAAAAATCAGTTTGGCGAACCACTGGCTCGTCCGAAGACAAAAGATCTAACTTTAGTTGTCGATGGTATCAACCACATGTCGACTCAAGTTGAACTGGCATTTAAGAACCAAGCGAAAGAAGCTCAAAAGTTACGTGAAAGAGCGTATATCGACCCAGTATCTCAGCTAGGTAACCGTGCTTACTATATGTCTCAGTTAACTCAGTGGTTAGAAGAGTCCAGCTTAGGTGGTTTAGCGGTACTTAAAGCCGAGTTTATTAGTGAAGAGTACGATGAAAAAGGCTATCAAGAGGGTGATGCCTTGGTTCATCAGCTAGCTGAGCAGCTGCAAGCTTCAATTTCATCACCTGATATCACTATCGCCCGCATTTCTAGTGACGAGTTCGGCTTCATTATGCCAAACATTGATGAGAGCGAACTTAAACTTGTCGCGAGCAGCATCGTAAACTGTATACAAAGCCTAGGTTCAGACCCAACAGGCACTGCAAATCCACATATTGCTCTGGGTGTGACCTACAGCAACAAGCGTAAGACCAGTACTGAAATCATGTCGCTGGTGGATAACGCTCTTTCAAGTGCCAAGGCGAACCGAGAGCTTTCTTACGGCTACGTAACTGCAGACGATCACGGCGCTGTTATGGGCAAACAACAATGGCGCATGTTGGTCGAAGAAGCGATCATCAACGACCTCATTACCTTCCGTCTTCAAGCTGCAAACAATGCCTTTGGCAAAACCTATCACCAAGAGGTGTTCTCTGCGATTGAAAAAGATGGCGTACGTTACGGTGCCAACCAGTACTTATACGCACTAGAACAGCTTGAAATGAGCCACATTCTCGACCAATACGTTATCGAGAAGATGATTGAAAAGCTTAATACAAAAGAAGTAACGAGCCCTGTTGCTATCAACATCTCACCAAGCAGTATTTCTCAACCAAGCTTCATTCGCTGGATTGGTAAAACACTTGAACAAAACGCTTCAATCGCTCACCTATTGCACTTTGAGATTCCTGAAAACTGTTTCATCAACGTTCCGCACTACACGGCACTGTTGTGTAACACCATTCGCAACGCCCAAGCGGTGTTTGGTGTCGATAACTACGGACGTAATTTCCAATCTCTGGATTACATCAACGAATACCGCCCAAGCTATGTGAAGCTAGATTACCTATTCACACATAACCTTGATGACGAAAAACAGAAGTTCACCTTAACGTCGATCTCTAGAACCGCTCACAACCTAGGCGTCACCACCATCGCGTCTCGAATAGAAACTCAGACTCAGCTGGATATCCTGTCTGATAACTACGTAGAAGTGTTCCAAGGCTTCATTGTTGATAAATAGTTGTAAGGGTTATATCACATGCAAGATCCACTATTGAACTCACTGATCTACGTTAGCCGGTATTACGGGCTAGCTAACTCGCCCGAAGCGTTGATCAATGGGCTACCACTATCTGATGGAAAGCTAACCCCTTTCCTATTCCCTCGTTCTGCGGAGCGAGCGGGATTAGTGGCGAAAGAAAACCGTTCCGACTTAGAAAAGATCCCTCACCTGATACTGCCTGCGGTTTTACTGCTTAAACAGGGCGAAGCGTGCGTTCTCAACAGTATCGATTTAGAAAAACAAGAAGCGGAAATCATTACAGCGGAAAGCGGAATGGTGCCAATCATCATTCCTGTCGAAGAGCTGAAAGAACAATTCATCGGCCGCTACTTCTTGGTAAAAAAACAGTTCCGTTATGATGAACGTTCACCAGAGGTTCTAAAAACCCGTAAAGGTCACTGGTTTTGGAGCACCATTTGGGAATCGAAAAACATCTACCGAGATGTGTTGATTGCCTCCATTTTAATCAACATCTTCGCGATTGCCGCGCCCATGTTCACACGTTTGGTGTATGACAAAGTTGTACCGAACCTCGCCTTTGAAACCTTGTGGGTGCTAGCCAGTGGTATCTTTGTGGTGTTCCTATTCGATTTGCTGCTCAAATTGATGCGAAGCTACTTCATTGATGTTGCCGGTAAGAAATCCGATATCCTCATTTCATCCAAACTGTTCAGCAAAGTTCTGGGCATTCGTATGGAAGCAAAACCTGCTTCTGTCGGTGCTTTTGCCAAAAACTTGCAAGAGTTCGAATCAATCCGTGAGTTCTTTACCTCTGCAACCATCGGCTCGTTAATCGACCTGCCCTTCGCACTGATGTTCTTAGCGCTCATTTGGTTAATGGCCGGAAACCTTGTATTTGTTCCTGTTGTCGGCGTGGTCATTCTGATCATCTATGCACTGTTAATCCAAGGGCCACTGCGTCGTACTATTGAAGAAGGCTCGCGTCTTGCTTCTCAAAAGTACGCGAACTTAATTGAGAGTTTAGCTGGTTTAGAAACCGTTAAACTGTTCAGTGCGCAAAGTCAGTTCCAATTCCGTTGGGAAGAAGCGGTTGCTCACATGGCGAATTGGAATATCAAAAGTCGTCGTATTACCGACAGCATCCAAAACACCGCCGGCTTTGTTCAGCAAAGTACTAATGTAGGTATGATCATCTTTGGTGTGTACCTAATAGCGGAAGGCGAGCTTACGATGGGTGGCTTGATTGCTGCAACCATGCTGAGCGGCCGAGCTATTGGCCCTCTTGTTCAACTGTCTTTGCTTTCTACACGTTACAACCAAGCGAAGTCGTCGATGACTCTGATTGAACAAGTAATGTCGATGCCTGATGAACAAGAAGAAGGCAAACGCTACATTCACCGCCCGATTATTCAAGGTCATATCGTGTTAGACAAAGTGACGTTCCACTACCCTGACTCGCCAGTCGCTTCTATCAGAGACTTAACGCTGCATATTAAACCTGGTGAAAAGGTGGCGATCATAGGCCGAATTGGTTCAGGTAAAACAACTCTAGAGCGCCTGATTATGGGCCTGTACAAGCCTACAGAAGGCCATGTTCGCATTGATGACACCGACATGGAGCAACTGCATCATGTCGACGTACGACGCAATATAGGCTGTGTTCCGCAAGACAGTAACCTGTTCTACGGCTCAGTAAGAGACAACATTACTTTGGGTCGTCCATTGGTCGATGACCGTGATGTAATGGATGCAGCGAACCGTGCAGGTGTTACCGCTTTTACTCAGCAAGATCCAGCAGGCTTAGAACGACAAGTGGGCGAAGGCGGTGGTTTGCTGTCTGGTGGTCAACGCCAGTCGATTGCTATTGCTAGAGCCTTCCTAGGCCGCCCTCCGGTGTTATTGATGGATGAGCCGACCAGTGCCATGGATAATCGCTCAGAGATGCACATCAAGCACCAGCTTAACCAATTGCTACCAAGTGAGACGTTAATTCTGATTACACATAAAACGTCGATGTTGGACATTGTAGACAGAGTGATAGTGATGGAGAAAGGCAGCATTATTGCCGACGGACCAAAAGCGCAAGTTCTATCAGACTTGAAGCAAGGTAAGGTAAGAGCTGCAAGTTAAAGCGCTCATGTGACTTAAAGAATCTAACTAAAGCAATATCAGTAAAAAGCAAAGGGGGAGCATCAGCTCCCCCTTTTTGTTTATTCGAATATATAGAATACGGTTAAAACCGATCTAGTCAGAATCGTTCAGTTTGAGAGTCTTTCAATCACAATGAGATATCTTCTTGTTCCATCTTGAATGAACATTGAATCTCGTATTGATTGAATGAGAAAACACTGCCGCCGTGAGTTCGCTTAGTCGTGACCGTCTCATCACCAAACTGAATCGTCACTCGGGTATACACCTTTTCGTGTGCCTCGACGGTCGACTCGACAAGGTTAGTTTCAAACTCAGCTTCGAGTGTATCTAACTGCGACTTAGTATTTTCAATCGCAAGGTTGTTCTTTTCTCGTTGCTGATCAATTTCCAACGCTTGCTCTTCGCTTCTCTCCGCTTTTGGTCGCTTCTTAAATTCGAGCTCTTGGCGAATCACATCCATGGTTTGCTCTTGAGCGTGTTTATAGATTTCTTTTAGCTCGGCTATCTTTTGTCGGTAGCCGTCGTAGCGGGCAAAACCATGCACCTTGGTTACGGTATCTCCCTCAACACCTAAGAATACACATTCTACTTTTCCACCGACTTTGGCTTCACCACCGCTGAGCGTACCATGCTTCTTCATGGTATCCATCACAATAAGATTATTACCACAACGAATTTCGTTTCCCATGCTGTGTACACCAAGTCGAAGATCGTTGGCCGTTTGTAGCTCGGCATTCTGTGCGTAGCTTGCTGTGATAGAGCCTTTGCTAAATACCTTACAACTTTTTGCCTCGCCCTCTTTGGTCGTATGGCCGATAATCCCTTTGGCGACTTTGATATCACCCTGAGCTTGAACTTCTGCCGATTCGATAAAGCCACCAACCGTAACACTACCGGTCGCTTTGACGATCATTCCCGGTTCGATGTTGCCAGAAACAAATACATTGCCTTTGAATTTAACGTGCCCAGTTGAGACATCTACGTTACTAACACACAAGGCATCATCCACTTCAATGGTTCGATCTTTAATGATGGGTAGTCCAGGATATGAGGCGAGTAGTAAGTTAGGGTCGTCAGGGGAGATATAGGTGCCTTTGCCAGGCTTAATTAAACTATCTTGTCCGGGAAGAGGAGGGATAATTCGACCTTGGACGGTAAAGCCAGCGATACCTTTGGTTGCGGGAGTACGTTTCATTAAGTGGTCATTTTGGCCAACGGTAATGGTTTGTCCCAAGTCTCGCATATCGATCTTGCCTTCGTCTTTACTACGAGGCTTCAAGACTTGGCGAGTAATGTCTTCAACCAAGGCGGCAAACTTAGCGTCTTTACCCTTTACTGGTTGTGTCCCCTTAGCGACTGGCTGAATAAACTTTTCGCCAGGCTTAAGTTTGCTACTCATCATCAGAACTTTTCTGAGCGCTAACTTATTAATTCCTTTTGTTATTTGAGCTTGGGATAAACAATGGATGATGTCGCTGCCACGCAGTGGACGTCCATTATATGGACCAGTGACTACAAGACTCGCGAGCATCTCATCATCCGACAGTTCGACCGTAACACTGGCATTTCGAACTTCGGCAATCAAGATTCCTTCATAAGCTTCACCTTTACCTTCTTTAGCTAGAGTGACGAAACGCAAAACCTCTTCTTCGAAAAGAAAATAGTTTGATGCATTCAAAGCTTCCAAGGTTGGTGGCAGTGTCTTATTATCAAAGCTTGTGTCGACCACAAACCCAGTAGGCAGACATGCCATCACTTGTTGCTTGTCTTCCGACAATGTAACGATGTTATCCCACATTCGAATTGAGTATCCCTAATGACTCAGTTGTTATTCAGTCTATATAATTCGTTCTGCGCTTAGAATCACATTATTGGAATAATCAGCGTCACATCACTTACTTTCGATTCTGCAAACATGACTCATAAATAAGACTGACACATTTTATGATCGGCTTCACCTTTACAAATACATTGGTGAATTTTCCAAAATATTTCGTGCGATTAAATGTTGATTCAAGGTTGGGCCAAATAGTAAAGGCGAATAGGTTTGAAAGATTAGAGGCTGTCATGGAGAGATAAAACAGAAAGGATAAAACAGGTAATGCGGGTACAACAGATTTAAATATTGTGCTTCAGTTTACAGTGTAAATCCAAGATTCTAATTTACACTGTAAATCTAGTTCGTAGCGGTAAGTTTATTAAAATGATGGTCTGTCTATTTACACTGTAAATTTGCTAACAAAGCATCGACATCTTTACGAAACTGAATCTCTGCTTGTTTACGGCCAACGAGATTAAACTGTTCGACACAGGCAACCCACTCTTTCTGCTGGACCACCTTTGCGATAAGTAAGTCAGAAATACTGGCTTCTCGAGCGTTACTGTGCAAAATCAAATTCAATACACTGAAGCTAATCGCATCATAACTGTTGCCGCCATTCACATAACTTCTGACTAACTGAATTTCAAACTCGCTAACGGCTTGTAGACTGTTTGGCAGCAGTACGCGCACCATATCGGTTTCAAGGGAAGCCAAAGAACCAGAAACAAGAAAACAGAAACTATGCTCGAAATGATTTTGAATTTGTTTCAGCCAGCTTTGAGCGGATGAGTTAAGCGCCTTAACCATAAGAACCGAGTGACAGCCACTCGCCTGATCTCGCTGATGGCCGATATGCACAGCTTCGAATTCACTACTATTCCAAAACGAAATTAATTCGCTGGTCGCGCCAAAGCTTGTCGCCAAATAATCTGCTTGCTCTGTCTGTACAGCTTCCTCAGATAACCGCTCTAACATCCAACGGCCAATACCTAAACCTTGACGGCGTATCGAGACAGCAATGCGCATCACTCGAAGACAACGGCTAGTTGCCGCTTCAACAGAACCGAGCTGGTTAGCTAAAAGGACTGGAGCTAGGTGACCTTGCGGGCGACGTTTTCCAACTTGAACTTGTGCAATCAACTCTTGATCTAAACCGCCCTCTTCCGTCACCAACATACAACCTAAGCATTCATCTTGCTGCCAAGCTGCGTACAAACGGATTGCTGGATTGTTGAGGTATTGCATTAAATCATTAGGAGACGTCTGGTAATGAGCTTCGACTAAAAGAGAAAAACATTGTTGGAGTTTTTGAGGATTAATAAAACAGTCTGCTTTTGACAACTCAACCAAGCAAAGTTGATTGAATGCACCATCAGAAAGTTCTTCCGACTCATCAACCGCTGATGCACTCGGAGACACATCATCACCAAGAAGGAAACAATCAAATAGCCAACGCTCGAGTGGGTCGTTGTTACTCCAGCGTATGGGTTGTTCAAGCTTGTAACCCTTCCATCCAGGGCGGTGCTCAGCAAGCCAAGCTTCAAACTTAATTCCAAAACCTCGTCCACTGCCTTCGTAACCATGAACTGTGGTTGAAAAAACCATGCGATGATAACTACCGACCATAGATTTAAGCATTGGGATTGGAATGGCAGCGGCTTCATCAACCAACAACAGATCGCAATCAGGCTTAGATTTAAGTAATTCATCTGGCGCGACAAATCTTAAACTTCCACCTTGATAACCAATGTGAGTCGCGTTAATTACTTCACACGTATCGAGTCGCTGTAACGCATGAGAAAATACGGGCTCAATCGCTTTCAAAGACGGAGCGGTAACAATAATATTTAAGCCCTGTCGCTCTGCCAAAAGCTGAGCAGCTGCAATACCCAGAGTTGAGCTCTTACCTCGTCCTCGGTCTGCAGTTAAAATCAGTGGGCGTTTTCGATGTCCCGTGACGACTTTCTTAACCAACTCAATCGCCGTTTTTTGCTGTTCAAATCGGTCAGTCAAATTGTCGTCATTAAGTTTTTGAGGAAGCGAATTAACCGCTTCAATCACACCCGCCTGTTCGTCACTTTGCGAAACAGAAAATAGTTTATCAAAATGTAGCTTTAACCAACGTTGACCAAAGCTCGCGCTATTTTTAGAGTCATCAACTTTTGGCGGCAACACCAACAACAGCCCGCCACCTACTAATGAACCCAGCGCGGCGCTAAAACCATTTGCATCGAACTGCTCTCTAAAATCACAAACAAGAACTTGGCACTCACGACCAAGCAGTTGTTGACCTTTTTTTACTGGAGCATGAATCACACCTTCAAATGGAGTACCGCCAATCTGGAAGATCCTAGGAGTTTGTGAGTCTTGAAGGAAGGTAAAAACAGCAGAGTTTTGCCAATCAAAATCACCATCAAAGACCACGCCGTAACGGTGATCGTTATGTTGAGCAATATTAGAGAGTGTATGCAGAAAAGTGTTGGTTGGGTTTGTCATAGTTAGCGTCCAGATTCATCTAAACACAGTTTATCACAGCCAAATAAAAAGCCGCATAAAGCGGCTTTAGAGTAGTAATGAAAAGTCGTCGACTTAGTCGAGCTTCGATTGTACGAAAGCGAGGATTTCTTCCATTGTCGCATCATCAATTTTCTTAAGGTTCAACGCTAAATTTGAACCTTTGCGGCTGTATGAAGCGCGGCCTTTAATTAGCTCTACTTTTGGAGACGCTTTCTTCGCTGGTGCAGGTGCCAGTTCAAGAATCCAACCTTCTAAGGTTTCGGTAACGTCTTTGGTCAAGCGAGTTACGCCTTGAGCTTCACTACGCTGCCATACAAAACCTTCTGAAGCATCACACTTAGTCAGTAGTGTTTGTTGCTGTTCGCTCGTTAGGCCACCAAATTGTTTGTGTAGTTTAACAATCGTTGGACGACCAAGGTCACTCACATTTGGGTAAGCTTGTAGCAATTCAAGTGGCAAAGCCGCCGCTTTTAATGCGCCACTCACCAAAGCTTCACTGCACTGGAACATTTTCGCGAGTGCTTTTTGATCTTCAGCTTCGCCTTTATCTAGCTTCGCTTGCATCTCTTTGCCCTTCTCATACAGAGAAAGTGGTTTGTGAGCGTTTGCAACATCAGATAAGAACTTAGCGTGTTCGCCGTTAATGTTTTCGGCAACGTAGATAAGGAACTCTTTGTCGGCCAAAATACATGACATACGACGACGGCTACCGTCGAGAACTTCAATCTTGCCGTCTTTGTTCTTACGACCAACTGCTGGGTATTGCTGGCCGCGTTCTTTTAACGTAGTCAGTACGTCTGAAAGCGCATGTTCATTTAAGAAAGATTGCTCACGTGCATTCTCTTCAAAAACAACCGTTCGAGTTGCCACTTCAGAAGCAGGAATTCGAACCAATTCAAATGAAACCAACTCTTCGCCCGCAACTGAAAGTTCAATCACTTGAGCCTGTTCTTTAGCAGCAGTTTGCGCTTCTTGAGGCGTTGCTACACGACGTTTGTTTGCTTTACCAAATAGCTTTGCATTTAAGTCAGATGTTTTAATTGCCATTGTTGTTATCCCTGATTAAGTGAAGGCCAGTTGCTGTGTAATACACGCTCTAATTCTAGAGCACTTTTTTGTACTGCGTCTTGAGCGACAGCCAGAGTTTTCTTACCACCTTCGAAGTCGCTAACCGTGAGATCGAAAACCGTGCTGTAGGTATCGGCGCAGGTTTCAAAAGCACGGCTTCTTGGAATCGTCGCCATCATAACTTGGTCATTCAGCAGGTAGTTCATTTCAGTGAGAACCGAAACCTGTTTCTTGTTGTCATCTTCGAACATGGTTGGCATAAGGCGAACAAACTCAAGCCCTTTCCAATCGTCCGGGAACATCTCGTACACCGTTGGTAAGTGCTGGAAGAAGTTAACCGTTGAAGCCCAATCCAAACGCTTTGCAGCACATGGAATCAGAAGAGCGTTCGACGCGTACATTGCGTTCCACACTAGTGGATCTACGTGTGGGCCGGTATCAATCATAATCACATCAAAATCATCGGCGATTTTGTCGATAAGCTTCTCTTTCAGAAGACGAACGATATCAAGTGACTGATCTTGAGACAGGCTTTGCCACGCTTCAGCGTTAAACATCGCATCTTCTGGGAATGCAGAGATTGTCTTTAGGTTTGGATACTGAGTTGGCAAGAGTACGTTTTTGCGAAGAAACTCTAGGTCAACTTCTTGGCCTTCAGGCACGTTGTCCAACATGATATCAACGGCAGAATAAATACTGTCGTGCTCTGCACCACTGATTTGTGGGTTTAAGAACAGACGTAATGAACCCTGTGGATCCAAATCAATCAGACAAATGCGGTAGCGCTTGTCTAAATTCAGAGACAAACAAGCCGCTAGGTGAACCGCTGTCATTGATTTACCGGTACCGCCCTTCTGGTTTTGTACGTTGATAATCCAAGGTTTGTTGTCTGCATGCTGTTTGCGTTGGTGGAACTTTGGCACTTCCGCCGCGTCCATCAGCATGTGAGCTTCAGTCAATGAAATCGAGTAATGATTGGCGTTGTTCTTTGTGAACTGGTGACCATCCGCTTCAAGCTTGGTAATCGCCTCATCCAATTTTCGACGAGTTAAGCCAGAACGAGTCTCCATCATAGCTTTAGACATTGGAGGGAAATGTTCATCACTTCGCTCTTCCAGAATAATCTCAATTCGGTCAGCCTGAACTTGTTGAGTTTGTTCGGCCAGCTGATAGAGCTTTTCAATCGTTTGTTCTCTTTTCATTGCCAGTTTCCGTAATGATTAACTAAGTACAAATTGTACAGCGATTAACAACAAACACAACAAAAACATGAACATACATTTATGAGTAAAATCACATAAAATAGACTGTATTTTTACAGTTTGATGAAACAACGGCTAAGACAAACACAAAAAATGACCGTTTTTGTTATGTATAACCATGCTATTTCTGGCTTACATTTGAAATGTTACAGCATCACTTATTTACAATGTAAATGCAATTCCATCAAAAAACCTTCGGAACGATTGAAATACGACCGTAGATTACGGTTCATGTGATTTGCATTCGAAATTGTGAGCTTTTCAACCGAGAAGTAGTCAAAACCCAAAAATAGCATCGCAAATACCAAACCACGACGAGGTGAAGCGTCACTAGATAAAAGAAAGTTGTACCTAACACGGAAGAATGATCATGGAATACATCACACGTAAGAGAATTGATAAGGCATCATTACGAAGCATGATCAAGGTGTAAACTCAGCAATATTGATCCGCACGAGTGACTGTTCGAAATGATCAACTTCCGGAAAAATGATCAAGTAAATAGAGTTCCGGAAGCATATAATTTAGGAGCTAAGTTACGGACAAATGCTTTTGCAATGGGGATTCAAGGCCTATAAGGCCTCATTGCTTGGAAATTCAATCTGCACAGACTCAGAATACAGAAACATGACAATTTCGTGATCATGCTTCCTAGATAATGCACGTCCGCTTTAATGACATCCGAGCCAGCCGTTAACACTAACTTCAGAACAAATTTTGTACGTAATAGGGTGGGAACGATAGAAAAGAGCACTTACTTGATCATTGTTCCGATAGATAAGCCATTAAAACTATCCACATTGACGAGTTAGAAGTGACTCAACAGACCATGTTCAATTATGGACTGTGGATAAGCTGTACAAGTATAATGATCATGCTTTCGAACCAATAATGATCATGCTTACAATGGCTTAATGATCATCGTTCTGATGCTTTGTGATCATGCTTTCTTCTGTTTAATGATCATAGTTTCGGATTCTTTATGATCATGCTTTCCAAACGGTTTTTTTTTTATATTTTAAATTCAGCAACTTAAGCGCAAGTTTACGTCCAGATCATTAGATCACTTAATCATTTAAGATCATATTAATCAAAAAGATCAGTTATTTAAAAGCCAATAAATTCTCTTTATTTATGATCATTCTTTCTTTATCATTCAGGAACTATAGTGAAATTACGGTTAGTGTGATACGGATCAAAAATGAAACCAGAAGAGAAATTGTTAATTAAGGCACGAAGCCACAAAGATGGTCATTTATTTGAGGTATCTGAAACAGCCGTTGAATGGATAGAACAATATCAACACTTCAAAGGTGTCACCAAAAGCATAGTTGAGCTTCTTAACCTAATTTCACTTCGTGGGTTTAGCAGCAAAGACGGATACGTTTCAACCACCGAGATTATTGAATCAACCGATGGTCAAGTCACTCGCGCGGCCTTACAGCAAAGGCTAAGAGCCGCAGTAAATATTGGATTGTTCAAACAAATCCCCGTTCGCTTCGAAGAAGGCCTTGCTGGTAAAACCATGCTGCACCGCTTTGTGAACCCAAACCAATTGATATCGGTACTGGGTGCCACCAGCTTGGTGACAGAAAGCGTGAAGCAAAATGAAAAGCAGAAGCGTTCTAAAGCACTAGCTCAAACCAAAGTAAACAAACGCTTACTCAATGAGCATGGACTTAATACTCCCCCAACGATGAAAGATGAAGCGGATCAATTCATTGTTTCGCCAACCAATTGGGCGGGGATTATTGATCAAGCGTTAGCGCCACCTAGAACTCGCAAGAGCTATCAAAAATCCATGGTCTCGATCTCTGGCACTCGAGCTGTGATCGAGACACGATCTTCTAAAAATATCATGACAGTTGACGATCTGATGACGCTATTCGCGTTATTCACACTCACGGTTCAATATCATGATCATCATCAAGATGATTACCATCTAGACGCGAAGCACACGCCGAACAAAACTCCACTCTACATCACTGATATTTTGTCTTTACGTGGCAAGAAAGACAGTGGTCCAGCACGTGATTCGATCCGCGACAGTATTGACCGTATCGAGTTTACGGATTTCCAACTGCATGAGCTTACTGGCCGTTGGCTTAGTGAGAACATGCCAGAGGGCTTTAAGAGTGATCGTTTCCGATTCTTAGCTAGAACCATTACCGCATCGGAAGAGGCTCCTACAGAGGGCTCTGACGGCGAAATTCGCATTAAACCGAACCTATACATCCTGGTTTGGGAGCCTTCTTTCTACGAAGAGCTACTGACGCGTGATTATTTCTTCCTATTTCCGCCAGAAATTCTGAAACAACATACCTTGGTCTTCCAAATGTATTCGTACTTTAGAAGCCGTATGGCACGCCGTCATTCAGATTGCATGTTGCTCAGCGAGCTTAACCAGAAGTTGGCGCGTAACATCGATTGGCGTCGTTTCTCAATGGATCTGATCCGTGAGCTTAGAAAGCTTGGTGAGGCCAGCGATCAAGAAGATACTTTTCTGGTTAACCTTTGGGGTTATCACTTGACGATCACCGCGTTGATCGAAAAAGGCAAAACGACGGATTATCAAGTAGATATCAAATGTAATGTGGAAGAAGTATTACGATATTCAAGAGCGCGTACTACCAACGCCGGTAAGCGTAATATGGCGCCAACGCTGCCGAATCCACTTCGTAACGAGATGGTGTCTAAGCAGAAGCTGGAAGAGTTGTCTGAGATTATCGACGGTGAGTTTGAGCCAATTCAGCGTAAAGCACCGTCGCCAAGAGGTAAATTGGGACGTCGAGTTAAGCAACGTAAACATTCTGTTGAGATCAACGCTGACGAGATCATGATTACTCTCTCTAAATATACCTCTGCAGAGGCTCTAGAACGCAGTATAACGGCTTTATCCGCAATGACAGGGCACTCACATGCCTCAATCAAAGAAGAGTGCTCAGAGCTCATTGAGAAGCTTGATTGGTTGAGAGTAGGGGAAGACGTTATTCCATACGAAACATTGAGTCGTTTGATTGAGCTTTACAACGACCGTGATAGCACCAGCAATCGACACTTGTCCATTGAACGTTTGATCTCTGGTTTAGCTGTGCGTCGTAAAGTGTGTAAACAGGTTCACGAAGGTCACCTTGACGAAAACGTGTTCCTTGCGCTCGATGAAATGGCGATTGGCCACTAGTCATTATCCTGTAGCGATAAGCCTGTATTTACCGTTGATGAATGGATAGTTTTGAACATATTAGATACTGATTAAAATCGCACCTAACGCTGACAAAGTGATGACAAAGTAACGCACCCAGTTGATTATTATTTATTCCGAATAGACAACCTTTGTCCTTTCTTATGATTAATAGATTGGCTCATATTTTGTTACATCATACTGAATAGATTTTTGCGAGTTCCTAAGGGACTCGCTTTTTTTTTGCCTGAAATTCAGTGAATCATTAAAATTCAATAGCTTATAGAATTAAACTCCGAAGCATGATCAAGGCTAGATCATGCTTTCTACGGATCTAACTTTGATGAGATTTTGATTTGATGTTTGATCGAGAAGGACTTGATCAGTGGAGGTGGCGTTGAATACTACCTTGATCATCGTTTCGGGGATGGGTTGTCATAAAGCGTACATGTGATTCGATCAATTTCTCTGACTCTGCTTTCCAACGTGGTTTTTGCTGTTGGTTCGTAAACTCCAAAGCCAATACACACAAGTGTTGTAGCCGTTGTATGCACCACTCTTGTAAGGCTGGTTCTGATTTTGGGTCACATGACACGGCTTGCAGCTTGCTATAGGCAAACATCAGGTATTGGTAGGCCTTTTCTTGATGGCTTGAGTTGATGGCCTTCTGTGAAGCCAACTTCGGATTCGATAAGTCAGCGAGGTGGCGATAGAAAGTAAAGATTCTCAGACATCCGTCTAGCCAACATGCGATGCCTTTGCTTTGTTCATCCGTGATCAAAGGCCCCCAGAGTGCATCTGGAGGCGTTAAGATCAAAGGTTCCAACCGTTCCACTTGATCATGCTTTCGGTCTTTGTACCAATCTCCGATTCGCTCTAACCAAGTGTCTAGTTCATTCATGCAACGTTATCCCATTGTTTTACAAAATGATTATCAGCGACTTGCTTGATTTCATGCTGTATTTCGCTGCTCTGCTCTCGAATACGATCTGCGTCTATGGAATAGTTTGGCTCATTTTTTACGAGTTCGCCAAACGGCAGATCAGGATCCGGCACCGCTGAGATCAACAGCTTGGTATATGGGTGCTGCGGATTCGTTAAGATCGACTGGGTTGATCCCCATTCAACGATCTGCCCTTTGTACATCACCGCTGTTTCTTCTGCGATGTAGTGTGCGGTCGCAAGGTCGTGGGTAATGTATAAGAAGCCTATCCCAAGCTCTTTCTTCATTTTTTGCATGAGATTGAGCACGCCAAGTCGAATTGAAACATCCAACATCGAGGTTGGTTCATCAGCAAGAATGACTTCAGCCCCAACCGCAAGCGCTCTGGCTAGGTTAACTCGCTGTCTTTGGCCTCCACTGAGCTCGTGAGGGTATTTCGCGAGCGTTTCGACGGGCAACTCCACCAGCGTGAGTAACTCTTTAAGGCGTTCTTCTAGAGCCGCTTTATTGGCGACTTGCTTATGAATCTTAAGCGGGCGCGTTAAGTGGTGCTCTATGGTGTGAGTGGGATTGAGTGAGCCAAACGGGTCCTGAAACACCATTTGAACACGGCTGCGGTAATCCAAGATGTCTTTGCGGCTCTTGAGCGTAGAGATGTCTCTGCCGTTGAACAAAATCTCTCCCTCTGTCGCAGGGTAAACCTTAGTCATCAGCCTCGCGCAGGTGCTTTTCCCGCAACCGGACTCGCCAACCAGTGCTAGCGTTCTTCCTGCATATAGGTCAAAGCTCACGCCGTGCAGCGCTCTGAATATCTCTTCTTTGCCAAATCCACCGCCAACAGTGAACTCTTTGACGAGGTTTTTTACTTGAAAAATTGGTTGTGACATAGAGCTCTCCTAGCACGCTGTCGCGTGAGCATGTTCGTGAATATTAGGGAAAGAACTCCATAGCTTTTGGGTGTAGGAGTGCTGCGGATTGTTGCGAATCTCGTAGGCTTGATTGACTTCAACGATTTGGCCATGGCGCATGATGGCAATGCGATCACACAGTTGGCTCATTAATGCTAAGTCGTGGGTTATGAAGAGTATCGAGAAACCAAACTCCTCTCTGAGTTGATGTATCTGCTGCAGAATTTCACGCTGGACAACCACATCTAAAGCCGTTGTCGGCTCATCCATGATGATCAGCTTAGGGTTGAGGGCGAGGGCAATAGCAATCACCAAACGTTGACGCATGCCGCCACTGAATTGGTGAGGGTATTCCGTGAGTCGGTTGCGCGGAATGTTGACCAGGTCGAGTAACTTCTCTGCGCGATCTTTGGCTTGTTCATTGCTCATACCTTTATGGTGGCGTAGCACATCAGCAAATTGTTCTTCGATGGTTAATACAGGGTTGAGTGAATTCATCGCACTTTGAAAAACCATAGCGATCTCGCTCCAGCGCAAGGTATTCAAATGGCTGTCTGACAAGCTCAGCAGATCTTGTCCACCAAAGAGTATTTGGCCTCCGGATATGAACGCGGGCGGCTTATGAAGGCGGTTAATGGCAAATGCGATGGTACTTTTGCCACAGCCAGATTCTCCGGCTAAGCCAAAAATCTCACCTTGGCCTATGCTAAAGCTGACGGATTTGACCGCGTTGAAATCACCGTCATCGGTGATGTAGTCGACACATAAATTCTTCACTTCGAGAAGTGGTGTATCTGAAATTCCCACAGACATGATAAATACTCAGTTATGATATTGATAACTATTATCATTAGCATGTGTTGAATTTAGTGAAAGCGATCAGCACAAAAAGAATGAAGTGCCTCGAAATTTATCTTGGGTTATTTCACGAATTTTCAGCGGAAAAGAAGAATTGGAAGAGGGGAAAATGAGAGTTGGATCAAACCACATTTCTTATGGGGAATCTTTTAAATGTAATTGCAGAAAATGCCTTTGGCAAAGTTTAAATGAGGCATTTATTAATTAGGTTTGTGAAGCGTCGGAATCATCACATTTCAGTACAGATTTTCTTAACAAGCGAAATAGCATTTGCTACAGATTACCTGTCCATTACATGGTGCTTTTCGGAGGAAAACATGTCCATTAATTCTATCAACCATGATGAAATGACAAATATTGCAAACAAGTGGGATGCTGAAGAAGAAGTATCTTTCAAACCAGAAAAGAAAATGAAGTCTGCTGAAGCTCGTCGTCGTATCGAGGCTCTAAGAGAAATTAGAGAAAGCGGTTTGAGTCTGGAAGAAGCGAGGGAGCTAGGTCTTATTCACTAATAATCCCCATTGCATTTAGAAGGGTGGCACCATGCCACCCTTTGATTTATAAGTGCTTTTTCATAATTCCTATCTAGATTAAATCAACATTTTGATTCTTTAGATCTTTGCTTCGCTTAGCTGATCCCTTTTGATATTACGTTCTTTAGATGAAAAACACGCACATGGCATACTCTTGAACTAAGTTGTTTGACAGTAATATGCAACGCCACTAATTTTAAAGTTAAAGCAAAAATATGTGATGTCGTTGGTAAGGAGAGGCTATGTCTAATTCTGTGGCACAAGCTAAAGAAGTGCTGTTTTATGAACCTGAAGATCCGAACGGATACCTGTCAAATTTTGCGGCTTGTCCCATCAAGGTAGGTGATCAAGTTTGGGCAACCAGCGAACATTATTATCAAGCGATGAAGTTTGCTTCTGAAGCATTACGCAATACCATTTTGGAAGCCAGTACCCCTGCTGAAGCGTTCTCTTTAAGTCGTGACTATGAAGACCAAGTTCGAAAAGATTGGTATGACATTCGTGTTGAAGTGATGCGATTCATTGTGACCGAGAAGTTCAGACAGAACCCACAATTTGCTCTGTTCCTGACGGGGACAGGCGATTCAGTGATTAAAGAGCACTCTCATAAAGATCACTTTTGGGGAGATGGGGGCGATGGAACTGGTGAAAACCACCTCGGTGAGATTTTGATGGCAGTGCGTCAAGAGCTTCGTACTCAGCAACTGCATTTGATTGCTGCGCATTAAATGAATTGACTCGAGTTCTAGTGATACGTTTGTTAAGCCTTCACTAATAAATTAAAAGGCCGCCCTGTAAGCTTACAGAGCGGCCTTTGTCATTGTTAGTCACTAGGTTGACCAAAAGTACAAAAACGTGTCACGAAGTCATTCATGGGCTATTAGCTAATCAAGTGAGCGCTAGCCAAATGCTATAGATAGCTTTGTACAATGTCGTTGAGCTGCCCATCGTCTTTCATCTGGTCCAGACGTTGGTTAATGAAGGTTTGCAGTTTAGGGTCCATCTCAGGGTCGAACGCTAAATGGATAGGGTAGTTATTAATGACTGAACCGAACTCTTGCATCTGGTAGTCATCAATACTCAGCTTCTGCTCGTTTAGGTTGTATTTGATTCGTGATTCCATTTCAACAAACACTGTATCACCAGGTGCACGGTTCAGGACTCGAAAAGCCGCGCTGTAATCCTTAACTCGAATCTCGTTGAGCTTACCTTGTTTGATGTATGGCTCTAGGTTCGGATATTCAAACCCCACCAGCAATACCACTGCTTTTCCGTCTAGATCGTCGATTGTATTAAACTCAAACGGCTTCTTACCGCTGCTGAGTAGCACATGTTTTACATTGTAAATCGGATCTTCAGACAGGTTAACAGATTGGATATTTCCCCAACTTGGGCTGCCGTAGGTTACCCAGTTTGGGTTCTCTCTCGCATCGAGTTTGTCGATCATTCGATTAAATGGGTAGGTGTGGTACTTGATCTCATACTGGCTGTCATCGAATACCGCTTCAACGATATCAGAAACCATTCCTCTGTGAGATGACCCGTCAGTTTCGATCTGAAAAGGTTGCGCTTGGCTCGCAATAATGTAGTAGTGAAGAGGTTCGCTTGCAAGAGCATAACTGCTTGAAAACAAACTGACTATGGATGCAACGATAAGATGTTTTTTCATAACCTTCCCTAGTTATTTGATGAATGACTACTATTATACTAGTTGAGTAATTGTAGTTTGCTAGGATAACAATAATGGTAATTTGTGTATGGTGAAAAAAGGAAAACGCTATATTGGACTCTCCCGACAGTTGATCGGGACTATCATAGCAATTAGTACCTTATTCACAGTTATAGTGACAGGTCTCGGGTTGTATGTAGAGTATCAAAGTCGAGTTTCTTTTATTAGTTCTCAGATCGAACAGGTTAAGGCTGGCTATCTTTCTGGCTTAACAGCGAGTTTGTGGGTTGAAGATCGAGAGCAGTTGCTTGTGCAAGCTGAAGGCATCTCTCGCCTCCCCTCAGTTAGCTATCTTCTTATCGAAAGCCCTGATGAAAAAATTCTAGAATTAGGTAAAAAGACTGAAGGTCAGTCTTATTCTCAGTCTTGGGAAATGGTTCACCAAATGGCGGGGACAGATTTCCCATTGGCGACGCTCACGGTGCAATCTGATTTGAGCATGATCCTCAATGACTTTGAAGAACGCGTACTATTACTACTCGCCTTCGAAGCCGTTAAAATCTTCTTGTTGTCTCTGGTGTGTCTAACGATAGTGTATCGCCTCGTTGTGAAGCGTTTAATGACCATGTCTTCCCAGATCAATCAGCAACGAGTAGAAGACAACAAACCGCGTTTTTTAACACCAACCGATTCGACTTACAAAGATGAGATCTCGACGCTAGAAAGCAGTTACAACCAGTCAATTGAACGCATTCGTCAACAGTACCAAGAACTGGAAAAAGCCAAAGATATCGCCGAGGTGGCTAACCGTAACAAAAGTGAATTCCTGGCTAACATGAGCCACGAGATCCGTACCCCAATGAATGGGATTATCGGGCTGTCGTCTCTGCTTTCTGAAATGGATATGCAGAAAGAGCAGAAAGAGTATGTCAATATGCTCAACACCTCTTCACTTACCCTGCTAGACCTGATTAATGACATTCTCGATTATTCGAAGATTGAAGCGGGGCGACTAGAGCTTCAGCAAGAGCCGATGAAAATGATGGGCATTGCGGCCGACGTTGAGTCAACCTTCCGAGTAAAAGCGGAACAGAAAGGACTTCGATTTCAATTGGCGATCGACCCTAAGATCCCAACCATGGTGATCGGTGATGGTACTCAACTAAGACAAGTCCTAAATAACTTAGTCGGCAACGCAATTAAATTTACTGAGCATGGTCATGTCACGCTCTCGCTTCGTTTGGAAGAAGTGGTTGAGCCTGAGCAAAAACTCAGAGTGAAGTTCGAGGTTGTCGACAGCGGCATCGGTATTGCAGAAGACAAACAGCAATCGGTATTTGATAAGTTTCAACAAGCCGACGGCAGTACCACGCGTATTTACGGAGGCACTGGGCTTGGTCTAACAATATGCGAGAAGATAGTGACATTGATGGGCAGTAAGCTTGAACTAACCAGTGTTGAAGGTAAGGGCAGTACATTCTATTTTACGGCTGACTTTGACCCATGTTTAGAAGCCGACGAAAGCAATATCGATTTCACTAAGGTTTCGGTTTTGCTAGTGGATGATAGCCAGCTGAACATGCGTATAACGTCTACACAGCTTCAATCCTTCGGCGTTAAGTCTCAGTGCTGTGAAACGGCAAACCAAGCGTTAGATTTGGTTTCAGAGTCTGTGGCTAAGTCATCGCCATACGATTTAGTGCTGATTGATAAAGTGATGCCGTCGGTTGATGGCTTCCAACTGGCAAGAAGCTTGGTCGAGCGCTTTGGTAGCGAGTGTCCTAAGTTAGTGATGATCTCCGCCGACCCAAGAAAGCAAGATGAAGTTCGCGCGAAACAAGTCGGCTTTGTCGCTTACATCGCTCGCCCTTATCAAGACAATCAACTTAAGTGGACCATCAGTGAGGTGCTTGCGAGAGCCGCTGATACTTCAACCTTCACCTATCCAAATCGAGGCGAGGTAGCGTTTAAAGACAATGAACCGGTACCAGTCACCAAACCTGCGACTGTTGCTAAGCCAGCACAACCAGAGAAAACGGCTTTAAAAGAAGAACCAAAACCTGCGGCGGTCACAACCTCTTTTAGTGGCAAAGTCTTAGTTGTGGAAGATTCGAGAGTGAATCAACAAGTGGCCAAGATGATGCTTAAGAAGATCGGGTTTGAAGTCGACATTGCCGACAACGGTAAAGTTGGAGTCGATAAATTCAAATACAATGAATATGTGATGATATTTATGGATTGTCAGATGCCGGTTCTTGATGGTTTTGAAGCAACCAAACAGATCCGAGCACTCGAAGAGGGGACGTCGAAACATATCCCAATCGTAGCGCTGACAGCCAATGTAGTGCAAAGGGATAAGCATTTGTGCTTTGATGTGGGCATGGATGAGTTTTTACCTAAACCGGTTAACCAAGGCAAACTGAGAGAGATCGTAGCGAGTTTTTTGTCGGATAAGAGCGAGTTAGCGGGAGAAGGTGAACAGAAGATTGTTTAGTCTGTGCGCCATTATATCCGATTGTTAAACCTAAAAACTCCGACCTAATCCGTCGGAGTTTTTGTATATGCTAGCTTTACTTCCTCCCTTATTGCGAGACCTAAGCCATACGGCGTTACCCGATGCTATCAATGTGGATCACCACAGAATCTGGTCGCCAGTATTCCAATTCACAGTCCATTAGCTCGCCATCTTGTTTGTAGTTTACACGGCAGATCTTCAGCACTGGCTGACCTTCAGCTAGGTTTAACGCCTTAGCGACATGCGCAGGAGCGGAAGTGGGAATGACATCAAAGCGCGATCGTTTGGTCTCGTAGCCGTATTTTTCTCGGTAGATTCCCGTCAGCGACATGGTGAGATTTTCCGACAATACTTTCTCAAATAGCGGTGCTTTCAGTACGTTTTCAACGAACAGTACCGCTCTACCATCAATAAAGCGTAATCGCTCAATCACGTGTATTGGCGTTATCTGCTCTATCTCTAATGCTTTGGCGTAGTCGCCAGCCGCCATCTCTGTGCGAGTGCTCAGCAGTCGTGTTTCTGCAATGCGATCTTGTTCGCGAATCATTTGATGAAAGTGAGAACGAGATAATGGATTGTAGCGAATACGTTCGGGTGACACATACCAGCCTCGGCGCTCCTCTCGGTATATTAGACCTTCAGTTTCTAACGACACCAATGCATCTTTGAGCGTGATTCGAGTGGTGGAAAACAGTTCGCTGAGCTCTCGTTCGGATGGCAGTTTTTGCCCCTCGGTGAAGATACCCGATTGAAGTTGTTCTCTGATGCTCGCCTTAATTCTACCTAGCTGTGTCCCTGATTGCGCTGTTGCCAATGTTCTCATTACTGATCTAGTCCATAAGTTCGTGTGCTCAATAAGGTAAACCATGGATTTAACAGGAATGTGACAGTAAACAAAGGCTTACTGTCATATGAGTGAAATAGAACTGCCATGAAAATGCACCCTAACTGTCAAATAAGTTGCGCGAAAGCGTCACACTCTGGCGATAGCATACAAAACGAACTTACTGACCTAGTCCAGAGGGATAGAGACAATGAAAACTTTGCTTAGCCGTTCAACTGTATCGCCAGCCAAACTGATTGGCGCAACATTAATAACGGCAACACTTTCAATGCCAGCGATGGCGAAGGATACTGATCTTGAGTCACTGATTGAAGCCGCTCAAAAAGAGGGTGCGGTTTACAGTGTGGGCATGCCAGACAGTTGGGCAAACTGGAAAGGCACATGGGCTGATCTGAAAGCGAACTACGGTTTGAAGCATCAGGATACAGACATGAGCTCAGCACAAGAGATCTCGAAATTTGAAGCAGAGAAAAGAAATGCAACCGCAGATATCGGTGACGTTGGCTTCGCCTTTGCACGTGTTGCGGTGAAGAAAGACGTGACTCAGCCATACAAGCCAAGTACTTGGAATGATATTCCGGACTGGGCGAAAGACAAAGATGGTCACTGGGCTCTGGCTTATACGGGCACTATCTCGTTCATCTCAAACAACAATCTTGTCAAAGACGCCCCAAAATCTTGGAGTGACCTACTCGAAGGCGATTACAAAGTTACTGTTGGTGACGTAGGTGTCGCAGCACAAGCTAACAACGCGATTCTAGCGGCGGCATTTGCGAATGGCGGTGACGAGTCGAACCTAAAACCGGCGATTAAGTTCTTTGGTGAACTAGCGAAGCAAGGCCGTCTATCTTACACAGATCCAAGCATTGCGAACCTTGAAAAAGGTGAAGTGGAAGTCGCGATCATGTGGGATTTCAACGCACTGAACTACCGCGACAAGATTGACCGTGAGCGCTTTACTGTAAATATTCCACAAGATGGTTCAGTGATCTCTGGTTACACCACCATCATCAATAAATACGCGAAAAACCCGAATGCCGCGAAGCTGGCTCGTGAATACATCTTCAGTGACCAAGGCCAGATCAACCTAGCAGAAGGTTACGCGCGCCCAATCCGCAGTAACGTGACGCTTCCTCAATCAGTACAAGACAAGCTGATCTCGAACGAGCAATACAGCAACGTTCATCCAGTCACTGATTTCTCAGCATGGGAAAAATCAGCACGTCGTCTGCCGCGCCAATGGCAAGAAAGCGTCTTGATTCATCAGCAGTAATCCATATTCAAAACAAGCAACAGAGAATAGACCATGAGCAATAAGGTTATCCTTGTTGTTCTAGATGGACTGAATTATCAGGTAGCCCGTGATTGCATGGGCTACCTGAACGGTCTTCTAGAACTGAGTGATATGCATGAAAAGCAGGGCGATTTGCAGAATAAAAAGATCACTTCGCAGAGCACGCAGAAAAACAAACTTCGTGCCACGCTTTACCCAATGCAGTGCGAGCTGCCGTCCATGTCACGTCCACTGTATGAGTGCATCTTAACCGGAGTTCGCCCCGTTGAGAGTGGCATTGTCAACAACCAAATCGTGCGTTTATCGAATCACGAATCGATTTTTAGCTTGGCCAAATCGCAGGGCAAAGTGACGGCTGCCGCGGCGTATCACTGGGTGAGCGAGCTGTATAACCGAGCCCCCTTTGATGCGGTGCGTGACCGCTTTACCAACGACGAAACCATGAACATTCAACATGGCTGTTTCTATCATTGGGACCACTACCCAGATGAAGCCTTGTTCTTGGATGCTGAGCATTTGCGTGTCACCCATCAGCCGGACTTCTTGCTGATTCATCCAATGAACATTGACGACATGGGCCACAAGCACGGGTTGGACTCTCGCCAATACCGTAATAGTGCACGTGGCGCCGATATCTACCTGTCGAACTACCTTGAGAAATGGGTGGACGATGGTTATCAGGTGATCATCACCAGTGACCACGGCATGAACAATGACTTATCGCACGGCGGCATTCTGCCTGAAGAACGTGAAGTGCCATTCTTTGTGATTGGCGATAAGTTCACACACCAAGCATGTTCAGTGAAACAGACTGATATTTGCGGCAGTGTGTGTCAGCTACTCAACCTTGAACACGATAAATCTTACACTCAGGAATTGTTGGCCCTATGAGCAGTTCTGTAATCACGCAGAGCGATGGCTCTGCACTGAAACCTCAAACCAAATCTTGGTTCAAACGCTTCAAGCCCGCTTTGTGGCTTGCGCCTTTCGCCCTGTTTTTCTACCTGTTCCAACTGGCTCCTATGGTTTGGGTGCTGATCAACAGCTTCTTCTACGACGATGAGCTTTCCTTAGAAAACTACTCTGAAGTCTTCGATTCAGCCTTCATGATGCAGGCCTTTGGCAACAGTTTATGGCTGTCAATTTGGTCGAGTATCTTTGGTTTGGCGATTGCGACTCTGCTCGTTTCTTCATTGCGCCGTGTCGACTCTAAAATCCGCGACGCAGTGATTGCTTTCACCAACATGAGCAGCAACTTCTCTGGGGTGCCTCTGTCGTTCGCCTTCATCATCATATTAGGCACAAACGGTGCGATCACCTTATTGCTCAAGCAGTACGGATTGCTGGGAGACTTCGACTTGTACGGCAAGTGGGGTTTGCTAGCAATTTACATCTACTTCCAGATCCCATTGGCGGTGCTGTTGCTGTATCCAGCGTTTGATGCCCTTAGCGATGACTGGCAAGCCGCCTCAGCGCTGCTTGGTGCGAAAACCTGGCAATACTGGACCAAAGTTGCGCTTCCTGTGCTTTCCCCTGCTTTATTTGGCACCTTCATTATCTTGATTGCCAATGCGATTGGCGCCTATGCAAGCGTGTATGCGTTGACTTCGGGCAACTACAACGTGATTACGATTCGAATCGCGAGCTTGGTATCTGGCGACTTGTTCCTAGAACCTAACCTAGCCGCTGCAATTTCCGTGATTCTGATGGCGATGCTGGCCTTTATCACTGTGATTAACCAATGGCTGATCAGCAAAAGCTACGCAGGGAAGAGAAAGTAATGAACACCACAAATACTCACTTTCATAAAACTGTGGTCTATTCGATCGTTGGCATCATGATGATCCCGATCTTAGCAACCTTCATCTACTCGATCTCGTCGCGTTGGGGCGCCACGATCCTGCCTGATGGCTTTACTTTGGATTGGTACATCAACCTGCTGACGGATCCTCGCTTCTTACAAGCCTTTGGCCGTTCACTGTTTATTTGTATAGCAGCATTATCACTGAGTGTAGTGTTGATTCTGCCTGCGATTTTCGTGGTGTTTTACTATTTCCCGAAACTCGACAAGGTCATGAATATCATGATCTTATTGCCATTCGCAGTACCGCCAGTGGTGTCGTCGGTGGGTTTGCTTCAGCTGTATGCCGATAGCGAAATTGCTTTGATAGGCACACCATGGATTCTGATTGGTACTTACTTCACCATCGCGCTGCCATTCATGTATCGCGCGATTGCCAACAGCTTTGAAGCAATCAACCTACATGACTTGATGGACGCGGCTCACCTGCTTGGTGCAAGCACTACTAAGGCGTTCTTGTTGATTATTTTGCCAAACCTTAAAAAAGGCTTAATGGCATCGCTGTTCTTGTCGTTCTCGTTCCTACTTGGCGAGTTCGTGTTTGCCAACATCTTGGTGGGGACACGTTACGAGACACTACAGATTTACTTATACAACATGCGTCAAACCAGCGGTCACTTCACGTCAGCCCTTGTGATGACGTACTTCCTGTTTATTTTCTTACTGACTTGGTTGGCAAGTCGTTTCAGCCAAGGAACCAAATAATGAGCTATGTAAATGCGAAAAACCTCACCAAGCGTTTTGGTGACAACACAGTATTTGAAGACATTGAATTCTCCATCGAGAAGGGGGAATTCATCACGTTACTTGGCCCAAGCGGCTGTGGTAAATCAACGCTACTGCGTAGCTTAGCAGGCTTGAATCCGGTCGATGGTGGCGAGATTTGGGTGAATGGTGAAGAGATCACTCACCAAGTGCCGCAAGAGCGTGGCATCGGCATGGTGTTTCAATCTTATGCGCTGTTCCCGAATATGACGGTTGAGGGCAACATTGCGTTTGGCCTTAAAATGAAAAAGCTGGCCGCTGACGAGATTAAGCGTGAAGTGGCGAAAGTGATTGGGCTGGTGGACTTATCGGGCAAAGAGAAGTTCTACCCGCATCAATTATCAGGTGGCCAGCGTCAGCGTGTGGCATTGGCCAGAGCCTTGGTGGTCAAGCCGCGTATTTTATTGCTTGATGAACCACTTTCAGCGCTGGATGCGAAGATCCGTAAACATCTGCGCCAACAGATCCGAGACATCCAAAAAGAGATGAATCTGACCACGATCTTCGTGACTCATGATCAAGAAGAAGCGATGATCATGTCTGACCGTATCTTCCTGATGAATAAAGGCGAGATCGTCCAAGCCGGCACACCTGAAGAGATCTACACTCAACCAGCTAATGAGTTTGTGGCAGGGTTCATGGGACACTACAACTTGGTACAAGCGAACAAGGCTAAGCAGCTGTTTAATATTGAAACCGAGTGGAAGGTGGCGATTCGACCTGAATCTATCTACGTTAAAGAGCAAGGTCGACAATATGGCGAACATATCTCTGCGCCGAAAACTGGCACTATTCGTAACCACCAACTGTTGGGCAATGTGATTCGCTACCAAGTGGATGTCGACGAGTGTGAGCTGACGGTCGACCTGCTGAACCGTTCTTCTGAACGATTATTGGCAAATGGCAGCCAACTTGAACTCCTGTTTAACCTTAACGAAATTCAACCAGTGAGAGCCTAAGATGTTCAAACCTTTGTATGTATTTGATATGGACGAAACGCTGATCAATGCCGATGCAGCGATGCTCTGGAATGAGTTCTTGGTTGAACAGGGCATTGCTACAGCACCGAACTTTATTGAAGAAGACCAACGCTTAATGGGGCTATATTCGGAAGGTAAGCTGAACATGGAAGACTACCTTGAGTTTGCTATGGAGCCACTGTCTGATATGCCGACTGAGCAAGTCAGCGCTTTGGTGGAAGAGTGTGTTGAGCAGTATATTTTACCTAAGCAGTTCAAACAGTCGAAACCATTAATAGAGCAGCTTGAGCGTGACGATATCGACATGTTGATCATCTCAGCGAGCGTCACTTTTTTAGTAGAAGCCGTGGGGCGCAAGATTGGTATCGAGAATGCACTCGGTATCGATTTGGTCGAAAACCAAGGCCGCTTTACGTCTCAAATATTAGGTGTGCCAAGCTATCGTGAAGGTAAAGTTACCCGTTTGAAAGAGTGGTTAGACAATCAAGAAACTAACTATTCAGACATTCACTTTTATACCGATTCAATCAACGACTTACCTTTGTGTGAACACGCTGATTTCGCGTATTTAGTGAACCCATGCCCGCGTTTGAAAGCACTGGCTGATCAACCGAATTGGTCGATCCTGAACTGGGATTAACGCGAACCCTATATTCGAATTAGCTTCGTTTTAGAACTTATCAAGCCGCTGACTACTGCGGCTTTTTTGCCTCATCAGTCTAATGTTCGACTTATCACCTTAGCTCATAAAAGCTTGAATGTAACAATTCAATAACATCTCTTGCTTGCCTGTAAATCAAACCACCATCTTTCAACCCCTTGATAGCGCTCACTTTCTAGTGAATAGAGCTTGCGTGTAACAAATATTTTACAAATTGACGGGTTTTTAGCGTGATTGTCCATTTCTCTCTATCCATTCCAATCTGTCGGCTTGTGGGCCAAATTTAGTTAAGGACAAAAAACAAACAATCATTTCACAAAAAACGTAACACAAGACCGATAGGTACAAGGAGAAAGTTCATGGTGGAGTCATACAACCCGCTTGGTACGGATGGATTCGAGTTTGTTGAATACACAGCTGTCGACCACAAGGGAATTGAGCAACTTAAAGCGCTGTTTGTGTCACTGGGTTTTGCCGAGATAGCTAAGCACCGTTCAAAAGAGGCTTGGCTTTATCGACAAGGTGACATCAACTTTATCGTCAATGAACAACCACACAGCCAAGCTGAAGCGTTCGCTAAAGTTCACGGCCCATCGGTGTGTGGCATGGCGTTTCGCGTTAACGATGCAACCACGGCAATGACGCAGGCGTCTAACGGTGGTGGTGAAGAGTACAAGACAGAAATCGGGCCAATGGAGCTGAGCATTCCTGCCATTTATGGTATCGGTGAAAGTCTGCTTTATTTCGTAGATCGTTACGGCAAGCAGAGCATCTATGATGTTGATTTCCGATTCTATGATGATGCGGAAGAGCGCATGGCGAAAGCTGATGTAGGCCTCTACGAGATCGATCACCTTACGCACAACGTGAAACAAGGCAATATGGACCTGTGGTCTGGTTTTTATGAGCGTATCGGTAACTTCCGCGAGATCCGATACTTCGATATTGAAGGTAAGCTGACAGGTCTTGTGAGCCGAGCAATGACCTCCCCGTGTGGCAAAATCCGTATCCCTATCAATGAGTCTTCAGACGACAAATCACAAATCGAAGAGTTCATCCGCGAATATAACGGTGAAGGCATTCAACATATCGCACTTGCGACAGATGACATCTACAAAACAGTGAAAACTCTGCGTGATCGCGGCATGGACTTTATGCCAACGCCAGACACCTACTACGAGAAAGTCGATGAGCGCGTTAAAGGCCACGGAGAAGACACTGATCTGCTGCGTGATCTGCGTGTTCTGATTGATGGTGCACCGACGAAAGACGGCATCTTGCTGCAAATTTTCACACAGACGGTAATTGGGCCTGTGTTCTTTGAAATCATTCAGCGTAAAGGCAATGAAGGCTTTGGTGAAGGCAACTTCAAGGCGCTGTTTGAATCGATCGAAGAGGACCAGATTCGTCGAGGAGTATTAGACGATGCATAAATGGATCTCGTTTCCTCATCGGGAGGGTGTGTGCTCTAAACAAGCGCATGCCGACTTCCCCGAAGAGGCTATCTATGAGCGGGAGGCGGGTCGAAGTGGATTCTTCGGCCCTGCGGCTCACTTTCATCACCAACATGCGCCAACAGGTTGGTCAGAGTGGGAGGGCGACTTACGCCCTCGCGCTTTTGATTTTACGCTGGTGGAAAAAGCCAGTCAGATAACCCCTTGGGCTGTGCCTCATCTTTTGCACAACGCGGACTGCAAAATTCGCGTATGGCGCATGGATGAGAAGATGGATTTCTTGGTACGTAACTCCGATGGCGATGAGCTACTGTTCATTCACCAAGGCAGCGCTGATCTCTATTGCGATTATGGTCATTTAGAGGTGAGTGAAGGGGATTACGTGATGATCCCGCGCTCGACCAATTGGCGCTTGGAGCCAAGCGAACCAATGTTCATCCTGATGATTGAGAACACCGACGCGGCTTACTCATTGCCAGAAAAAGGCATGGTCGGCAATCACGCGGTGTTTGATCCGGCGGTTCTTGAAATTCCATCGATCAACGATCAATTCCGCGCTCAGTATTCAGAAGATCAAACCCAAGTTCAGGTGAAACGCCACGATAAAGTTAGCGTGATCACTTATCCGTTCAATCCTTTAGACGCGGTTGGCTGGCATGGTGACTTGGCGGTAGTGAAAGTGAACTGGCGCGATATCAGACCGCTGATGTCACATCGCTACCATTTGCCACCGTCTGCACACACCACCTTTGTTGGCGCAGGCTTTGTGGTGTGTACCTTTGTGCCGCGCCCGATAGAGAGCGACCCCGGTGCGCTTAAAGTGCCGTTCTACCACAACAATGATGACTACGACGAAGTGCTTTTCTATCACGCTGGAGACTTTTTTAGTCGTGACAATATTGAAGCGGGCATGGTGACTTTCCACCCTGCGGGCTTCACTCATGGACCTCACCCGAAAGCCTTTAAGGCTGGGCAAGCTTATAAGAAAAAGTTCACCGACGAAGTGGCTGTGATGATTGATACCCGCCACGCACTGCAGTTCTCTGATGAGCTCGATAGCGTTGAGAACAAAGAATATGTCTACAGTTGGCAAGAGAAGTAAGGGGCAACAAGGATGAAATTAGCAACCAAGAAAAATGGTACTCGCGATGGTCTGTTGATGGTCGTGAGTAAAGATCTTAAACAGTGCGTGCCAGCGACGGAGATTTTCCACGCGATGCATCTGGCGCCAACGATGCAAGTCGCTCTGGATAACTGGGACAGCGTTGCACCTCAGTTAAAAGAGTTATACAAGTCGCTTAACACTGGCCATGTGATGGGCAGTGAAGTGTTTGCGCCTCAATATTGTGAATCGCCTCTGCCACGCGCTTATCAATGGGCAGATGGCAGCGCGTATGTAAACCACGTTGAGCTGGTGCGTAAGGCTCGTGGTGCTGAAATGCCAGAAAGCTTCTGGGTTGATCCGCTTATGTATCAAGGTGGCTCAGATGCCTTTATTGGCCCACGTGACAATATTGAATTTGCCAGTGACGAATGGGGAATCGACTTCGAGGGTGAAGTCGCGGTTGTCACCGGAGATGTGCCAATGGGGGCCAGCGCCAAGCAAGCGCATGATTCGATTCGTCTGCTAATGTTGGTGAATGATGTGTCGCTGCGTGGTTTGATTCCGGCCGAGCTTGCCAAGGGCTTTGGTTTCTTCCAATCTAAACCCTCTTCAGCATTCTCTCCGGTTGCCGTTACGCCCGATGAGCTAGGTGAACAGTGGAAAGGCAGTAAGGTGCACCTGCCACTGACTTCAACCTACAATGACACGCCTTTTGGTTGTCCGAATACCGGTGTGGATATGACCTTCAATTTCGCGGAGCTGATTGTCCATGCTGCGAAGACTCGTCCACTGTCGGCTGGTGCGATCATTGGCTCTGGCACGGTATCGAATAAGCAAGGCACTGACCACGGCACCTCAATTGCGGAAGGTGGTGTAGGTTACTCGTGCATTGCTGAAGTACGCATGATAGAGACGATTCGTGATGGTAAGCCGTCGACTCAATTCATGTCGTTTGGTGATTCGATTCGTCTAGAGATGTTCGATGCCGCTGGTGACTCGATCTTTGGCGCAATTGACCAAAAAGTCAGTCAATATCGACCACGCTAGTGATAGCGACAAGAGTAAAGCGACAGAGATGAATAGTATGGACAAGGGCTCTTTATGAACAAGAAGATCACACTCTATGGTTATTGGCGCTCTTCGGCAGCCTATCGAGTGCGCATTGGGTTGAATCTAAAGCAACTTAGCTATGAGTCGAAATCGGTGCATTTGGTGCGTAATGGCGGCGAGCAGCATGATCCACAATATCGTGAGCTCAATGCCAGTGAATTGGTGCCTGTGCTGATGGATGGCGATGTTCAACTTAATCAGTCGCTGACAATCTTACAATACTTGGACGAGACTTATTTGTGTGAGAGCAGCCCTGACACCTTGTTGATCCCTGAGCAAACACCACTACGTTACCAAGCGCTGGCGATGGCTCAGGATATTGCGATGGAAATTCACCCTCTGAACAATCTGCGTGTGTTGCAGTATTTGGAGCGAGAATTGTCGTGTGAACAAGAGGCGAAAATGGATTGGCTTCATCATTGGATGAGCCAGGGTTTCCATGCTTTAGAAGAGAAGCTGGCGAAGCACAGAAAAGTGCACGGCGACTCGGTATATAGTCTCACGGATTCACCCTGTATCGTTGATATTTGCTTAGTGCCGCAAGTTTACAATGCGCTGCGCTTTGATGTTGATATGTCGCCTTATCCGCTGATTAACTCGATTGTCGAAGCGTGTAACCAGTTACCCGCTTTTATTGAGGCGATGCCAGAGAACCAAGCGGATGCGAACGAGTCCATGTAGAATAACTGATGTAAACGAAAATACTCGTCCCTTACACTACCAAAACCGTTTCTTGAAAGAAGCGGTTTCCAAAATTAAATATTAGCTATTATTGAATAAATACAGGTATGGAAAGTTATTCTTTTAGTACTCAAAACTGCCAAATGTGGAGCACAAAACTCGTTTTTATAATGTTAATTAAATATATTAAATTCAGTAAGTGTATGAATATTTATCCCGTTTAGCACTAATATGTTTATAAGAAAAAAGCCTCGTTATTAAATAAGAGGCTTTAATCAAAGGTTTTTATATTGGTGGTGATTCTCATTCGAGAATATTAGTAATAAACAATACCTTCACCTTTCGTAATCAGAGTACCAGCTTCATTGGTGATTATTTTATCTAAATCAAATAATGAACCAATCGCCGCATTACCTAATCCAGCTTCAACGAATTTACAAACGGCATCAATTTTTGGCCCCATAGAACCAGCAGGGAACGAAAATTCTGCTAAACCAGCAGGCGTTGCTTGCTTCATTTCTGCTTGGTCTTCTTTACCATAGTTACGGAAAATCGAGCCATCGGTTAAGATAATAAATAAGTCGGCATGGATTTTTTCAGCCAGTAATTCAGCTGTAAGATCTTTGTCAATTACGCACTCTACACCAGTACTCTTACCCTGTTCAATACTCACGGGAACACCGCCGCCGCCACAAGCGATAACAAGGTTTTCTGTATCTAGAAGAGTTTCAATTTGCTGAATTTCAACAATGCTTTTTGGCATAGGAGAAGGCACAACGCGTCGGTAGTACTCGCCATCAGCTTTAAACTGCATTGTGCTTTGAGCCATTAATTCTTTAGCTCGTTGCTTTGTATATACAGGGCCAACAAATTTAGTCGGGTTAGCAAACGCAGGGTCTTTTTTGCATACTTCAGTTTGCGTGACTAGCGTCGCTACGTCTAATTCAGGGTCAATGTTTCTTAGCTCTTGTTGTAACATGTAGCCCACCATGCCACATGTTTGAGAGCCGAGTACATCCATTGGGTATGGGGTAGTCTCTGGCGAATATTCGCTATAAGCCGCGTTTTGTTCCATCAACAAACCTACTTGTGGGCCATTACCATGAACGATAACAATCTCATGCTCGCGTGCGATTGCAGCAATACTCGCCGCTGATTTGATTATATTTTCACGTTGGTTCTCGGCCGTTAATGCTTGGCCTCTTGCTAAAAGAGCGTTACCGCCTAAAGCTAATACTATCCGCATGATAATGTCTCCGATCATTTAATAATGATTTTATTTTACGTAGGGATTAACCACTTGTTTCTAATTAAATTCAAGCTTATTAATAACAATGACTAGGTTTTTAATTACTCTTAAGTAATTAACATGCCGAGATAGTATTGGAAAATAATCGTTCTAAATGTGATAGCTATCAAATTATCATTTTACTAGAAATAGAGCTGTGGAAACGGAAATTATTATAATTCGATTAAATATCCATAAGCTGGGATACAATCCAGTGGTGGACTCTTTTTTTGTATAAATGATTCGTCTTTAGTGAATATTATCTCAGCCCAAAAAATGAATAATTTAACATTTTTGTTTTAAATATGACGTTCAGATCTCATTAAGAACTTTAGAAAAGGTAAGGGGTCAAACTGAGGCGAGGGGTTACGAGCTCAAAGAGTGGCTTCGATTCGGTTTTCAATCGGCTGCCTTTACTCCAGATGTTATCTGACAGCCAAGTGAAAATTGGAGATAGCTCGCCACGTTCTTGGTCTAAATACTAAGGCGAAACAACGCGTTTTATCTCTTCCAAAACCTCGGCGTTAGCAATGGCACCGAGGTTTTCTACACTCTTGCCATTAATCACCTGTTTTACCGCCAACTCCACCAGTTTTCCTGAGCGCGTTTTTGGCACATCGCTGATCGCAAATATCTGGCTTGGCACGTGCCTTGGTGAACAAGAGGATTTGAGCTTACTCTTGATGGTTGCTAATAACGTTTCATCTAGATCTACACCTTGCTGTAGTTGAACGAACAGCCATATCTGCTCATTGCGGTCGACATCTTTACCGACTGCGATGGAGTCTATGATGCCCTCAATGGTGTTCACTTGTTGATAGATTTCAGCGGTACCAATTCGCACGCCACCAGGGTTGAGTGTGGTGTCGCCTCGCCCGTAGAACAGATAGCCGCCATGCACGCTCTGTGCGACTTCGTCCCCGTGATGCCACACATTATCGAATCTATCCCAATAAGTGCTGTGATAGCGCTCTCCGGTGTCATTCCAAAAGCCTGCGGGGAAGTTGGGTAGTGAGTTTGTACACACTAATTCGCCACGTTCGTGATTTACCTTATGACCCGACGAATTGAACACCTTGATGTCGACTCCAAGCCCTGCTTGTTGGCACTCACCGCGATACACAGGTGAGATAGGGTTACCTAAAACAAAGCAGCCACAAATATCCGTGCCGCCAGAAATGGACGCTAAATGCAGATCTTGTTTGATGTGTTTGTAGACGTAATCGAACTGCTCAGGGTAGAGCACAGAGCCCGTCGAGCACAGTGTTCTTAATTGAGGCAGAGAATAGCTGTCGATGGGTGAGAGTTCCGCCTTCTCAATCGCTTCTAGGTACTTGGCTGAGGTACCGAACAGCGACACATTCGCGCGCTGTGCCAAGTCCCACAGTATATTGGATTGCGGATAAACCGGGCTACCATCAAAGATCACCAAACAGGCACCGCTCGCGAGTGCAGAGACGTGCCAGTTCCACATCATCCAACCACAAGTGGTGTAGTAGAACACGCGATCTCTCGGTTTAATATCGCAATGAAGCTGATGCTCTTTTAGGTGATTGATGGTAGTGCCACCAACCGAATGCACAATACACTTTGGCTTGCCTGTCGTACCGGAAGAGTAGAGCACAAACAGTGGTTCATTGAAGCCGACACGAGTAAATCGCACAGGTTGTGGCTGATAATTATTGATGATGCTGTGCCAGCTTCGGGTCGACACAGCATGTTCAACGTTGTTCTTCTCTAAATCGCTCTTCTCTAAGTCATTACTCGGTTTCAAATAACCGATCTCACACACCTGTTTCAATTCGTTTAAGTGTTCGATGATTTCACGGTTCTTGTCCGTCATATCGAACGTTTTGCCATTGAAGGTGTAACCATCACAGGTGAACAACACTTTGGGTTTCACTTGGCCAAATCGCTCAATTACACTCTCGACGCCAAAGTCAGGTGAGGTTGATGTCCAAATCGCCCCCAAGCTGGTGGTCGCTAGCATTGCGACCACGGTTTGTGGCAGATAAGGGGTATAAGCGGCAACTACATCACCTTGCTCCACGCCACAATCCAGGAGCCACTGTTGAACATTAGAGACTTCCTCACAAAGGGTTTGCCATGTGTAGCTTTGTTGCTCGCCACGTTCATTCTCAAACCAAATCGCAAGCTCGTTTGGCAACGTTTTTGATGAATGCAGCAAGTTTTCGGCGTAGTTAACTTGAGCATTGGGAAACCACACCCCATCACGATTTGATTTCGGCTGCTGCCAACGGCTCTCACCTTGAGTTTTGATGGTTTCGCTTTCTACTTTATTAATAGAGTCTTGCGAACCAACCATTCCACAGAACTGCCATACGTTTTGCCAAAACGATTCCGGCTGATCCACAGACCATTGATGGAATTCCGTGTAGCTTTTTACGTCCCTATCTAGGTTTAACCCAGATTGTTCAAGGCTATCGATAAATCGGGTTAAGTTGGCATCGTCTATACGCTGCGCGCTTGGCTGCCAAATGGGCTTATTGCTTTCGTGCATTCCTTTACCTTTAACAAAAAGTTAACGTTTTCAGTCTGGTATTTAGGTTTTACAAAGTCAAAAGTTCAGCAAAATAAGCATTTGGTGGAATTGTGTAAATAAAATGTTACACGCCCGCCTGTTTCGAAAAATCGCTCAAATTGGCGGATATAAGGAGTGGAGATAGGCTTAAAGTGAGACATTCGAAAGGAGGTGTGTAATGACTCAATATCATTCTAAGCCCGTGAGCCAAGAGGGATGGGTTGAGTGGAGCCTCGAAGAAGATGCCATTTGGCACGACTTGGTGAAAAGGCAACTGGACGTCATTAGTGATCGCGCTTGTGATGCCTATTTGCACGGTTTGACCCTGCTGGATCTGCCATTAGACAGAGTTCCCCAGCTTCCAGAGATAAACAAAGTGCTAATGGAAACAACAGGTTGGCAGGTTCAGCCTGTTCCGGCGTTAATTGATTTCGACCGTTTCTTTGATTTGCTCGCCAATAAGAAATTCCCCGTTGCGACATTTTTGAGAACGCGAGACGAGTTCGATTACTTACAAGAGCCTGATTTCTTTCATGAAATTTTCGGCCACTGTGCCATGCTCACTAATGCTGATTTCGCAGCATTCACTGAGCATTATGGAAAACTAGGCCAAGCGGCGACATCCAAACAGCGCGCTTATCTTGCCCGTTTGTATTGGTTTACGGTCGAGTTCGGTTTAGTAAAAGAAGGCCAACAACTGAAAATCTATGGCGGTGGCATTCTTTCGTCTCCAGCGGAAACTATGTATGCGTTGGGAGGGGATTTGGCCGTTCGCGAACGGTTCGATCTGCAAACGGTTTTAAGAACGCCTTATCGCATCGACATCATGCAGCCGAAATACTATGTGCTCGATGAGCTATCTGAGCTATTTGAAATCAGTCAGGAAAATCTATTACAGCAAGCTGATCTCGCGATTGAAGCGGGATTACTACCACCACTTTTTGAACCTAAGGAACCCACACATGTTGAATGAACAAAAATGCGAAGCCTGCAGTATCGATGCGATTGCACTCAGTAAAGATGAGCAACAATCTTTACTGTTGGAGTTGTCTGATTGGCAGATCATCGAAAGAGACGGCATCCCGCAGCTTGAGAAGGTGTTCAAGTTTAAGAACTACAAACAAGCATGGGCATTCAGCAACAAAGTGTCAGAGTTGGCAGAAGAAGAATTCCACCACCCTTCGATCTTATTGGAGTGGGGTAAAGTCACCGTCACTTGGTGGAGTCATTCAATCAAAGGCCTGCACAAAAATGATTTCATCTGCGCCTCACGTTGTGATGTGTTAGCGGTGAGTGAATAGTCTTTTTGGGCTGAGAAGCTTTCTACAGCCCTTGCGATGCAATTACCTTATTATTCGGCTCATTCGGTGAGTCGAATAATGGCTTAAACGGCTCATAGTATGAGTTGAATAAGTGATACTTTCACATCAAGGGACATAAGTTCTCTCAAACTAGCTTGACCTGCATCAGTGACTTGCTTGGTTTCTTGTCTCATAAACCCTTTCTGTTACTCATAGTATTGGTTTTATGAGCCTGCTCTATGATATATTTCTCGGCCAAGTGTATTACAGACGAAGGCTAATAATGTCTATCAACCTTTCACTCCTTCCACCCAGCGAGAAAAATAAAATCGAACTGGATAAGCAAGCATCGTTTCTTGTATGGAAACTGAAGCAAGCGAAATGTGGCCCTGAAGCTATTGTTGAAGAAGCAATGAAGCTAGGTGACCCAGATGAAAAGGTGTGGTTTGAACAGTCTGTAGAAAAATACAAACGGGTAATGGGTGTCGCATAAACGCAGACAAACCTTGCCCAGCAATGCTGTAGAATTGAAATGACACAGTAATTTGCTAGAATTTGCACCGTTAATTGAATCAGAGAGAAGATCCCGATGGGAAGAAGTTTTGAAGTGCGCAAGGCCTCAATGGCGAAAACTGCAGGCGCAAAAATTAAAGTTTATTCTAAATACGGTAAAGAGATTTACGTACTGGCTAAGAACGGCAGCTCTGACCCAGACATGAACCTACCTCTTAAGCACCTGATTGCTAAAGCGAAGAAAGACCAAGTACCAGCTCACGTTATCGACAAAGCGATCGATAAAGCGAACGGCGGCGGCGGTGAAGACTTCCAACCTGCTCGTTACGAAGGTTTTGGCCCAGGTGGCACAAGCGTGATCGTTGACTGTCTAACTGACAACGGCAACCGTACTTTCCAAGACGTTCGCCAATGTTTCGTTAAAACTGGCGCGAAAATCGGTGTTGAAGGTACTGTTTCTCACATGTTCGCTCACCAAGCTGTATTCCAGTTCAAAGGCGAAGATGACGAGATCATCCTAGAAACGCTTATGATGGAAGACGTAGACGTGACTGACGTTGAGCTAGAAGACGGTGTAATCACTGTATTCGCTCCAACGACTGAGTTCTTCAAAACGAAGACTGCACTAAACACTGCGTTCCCAGAGCTAACTCTAGACGTTGAGGAAATCACTTTCGTTCCTCAAACAACTACACCAGTAGCTGAAGAAGATTCTGAGAAGTTCCAGAAGTTCTTAGACATGCTTGACGACTGTGATGATGTTCAGCAGGTTTACCACAACGCTGAGCTGTAATCTTTACAGTAACAACAGTTATAAAAAACCGAGCCTAGTGCTCGGTTTTTTTATGGGTCTAGCTAAAAGGTTAGAGGAGTGTATTGCAAAATGGTGTGTATGTTTCTAAAGATAGTATTGTCAGTCGTATTACCCCCTTCTTCCCTTGATCATCGTTCCATGATCTATAAATTAGCAAAGCGTTCCCGGGCGACAAATCCATGCTGATAGTTTTCTAATCAAAGGAAGCACGGTGAGGTTGAGCACGATGGCACACGGCCAAGCAAGGAAGAAGCTTTGTAGCCAGATTGGCGGCCATTCGTGGCTAAACCCCATTTTGTAGCCAGAAATTAATCCAGACATGATCGTCGCCATGGTGAGTGAGGATAAAATCGCGGTTACCCAAAATTGTTTGTTGTTCATACTGTGTTTCTCCCGTGATTTTCTGTTGTTGATGGGATAAGGTTATATCTATCCATTAATGAGAAAAATAGGCACATATAGAAGTATGAATTCCATATTTGGAAACATTGATGATCTGTTCTTATTCTGTGCAGTGGTTGAAGAGGGCTCTTTGTTATCGGCTTCGAAACGGCTGCAACTGCCTGTGTCGACAATGTCGCGTCGGTTAACCGCATTGGAAGATCGCCTTAATATCCGACTTTTGGAAAAGAAAGGTCGTGAGCTGGTGGCCACTAAAGACGGTGAGGCGGCCTTTGCTGCACTGAGCAGTGGCATGGAGTCTATCCACCAAGGCTTTAATAGTTTGTTGGAAGAGCGTGATGCTATCCAAGGCAAGATAAAGCTCGCAGTGCCTCATAACTTCTATAGTGGCTTTCTACGGTCGACGGTAGAACAATTCCTCACTCAATATCCGAACGTTCAGCTCGACCTTACCTTGAGCCAACAGCAGCTTGTTCCACAGACCGATCGTGATTTACTGATCACGTTTAAGATCTCGGATATGGAAGGCATGATTGCTCGGCCACTTTTTAAAGCTAAACATGGGTTTTTCGCGAGTCGAGAATACTTAGATTCACGTGAGATAATTGAAAAGCCGGATGATTTAGAGCTTCAAGACTGGATTAACGTCGATGATGTGTTTGATATGCCGCTCTACAAATCTGACCGATTAGAGCAGATGATCACGATAAAACCTAAGTTCATCGTTAACGATATTCATGCAGTGGCGGCCGCGGCGCAAAAAGGCTTGGGGCTTGCCTCATTGCCTTTTCGTCATGTATCCCCAAAGATGAATCTAGTTCAAGTGCTCCCTGAGTATCATCGGGGTGATCGCCAAGCGTATTTAGTGTACAAAGAAAGAAAATATCAGCCAAAGGCTTTGACCTTGCTTATTGATGCATTGATTGAGAGTGTTCGATCTTTTCATAGCGATGACTTGGTCAAATAAAAGGAGAAAGAAATGAAAGTAAGTTTTATCGGGCTAGGCGTTATGGGCTTCCCAATGGCAGGCCACCTAGTCAAAGCCGGTTTTGAAGTAACGGTATTTAACCGCACTCACAGCAAAGCGCTAGACTGGGCTGATAAACACCAAGGTAAAGCGGCAGAATCTGTGGCTGAATGTGTAGCGGAAGCTGACGTGGTATTGGTGTGTGTGGGTAACGATGACGACGTTCGCAGCATGACAACCAGCGAAACAGGCGCATTGGCAGCGATGAAGCCAAACGCAATTCTTGTCGATCACACCACAACGTCGGCAGTTCTGTCTGAAGAGCTTGAAGTGGCTGCGAAGCAAGCAGGTATTCGCTTTATGGATGCACCAGTGTCTGGTGGTCAAGCGGGCGCAGAAAACGGCGTGTTAACCATCATGTGTGGCGGCGAACAAGCGCTTTTCAACGACCTTCAACCTGTGTTTGAAGCTTACGGTAAGTCGTCGGTTCTGATGGGTAAAGTCGGCCAAGGCCAACGCGCAAAAATGGTTAATCAGATCTGCATCGCGGGTGTATTGAACGGTTTATCTGAAGGCTTAGTACTTGCTGAAAAATCAGGTTTGGATATCCCAACTCTGGTTGATTGCCTTAAAAACGGCGCAGCAGGTTCATGGCAGATGGAAAACCGCGCGACCACAATGGCGCAAGACAAGTTCGATTTTGGCTTCGCCATTGATTGGATGATCAAAGACTTAGGCTTCTGTCTAGATGAAGCAGAACGCCAAGGTATCCAACTTCCTTTGACGGAAAAAACCAACAACGCCTACAAGGCACTGTCTGCTGAAGGACAAGGCCGCATGGATACATCAGTATTGATGAAAGCTGTAGTTGAAGAGACGAAGAAGTAGCAAGACAGAAGTAATTGAAGCTTCGTTTAGATAACTAAAAATAGCTGCTGATTAGCGGCTATTTTTGTTTAGTCGTATAGAAATATAAATGAAGCGTTGGTTTTGATACTCACAGTTGAAGGTCTGTGTTCTCTCATCCTAATCAAAACTTAATCGTTCCATCGTTTTCACCTATTGAATCTATCGTTATTTCCCATTAAACAAATGTAAACATTGAAGTTATATTCTTGGTGGGCAGAAAAGAGCTTTTGAATATCCATTAACCACTCGACTGGTTTAATGGTTAGCACGCATTGGAGAGCAACCATGCAGATGTCAAAAAGCTTTTTATTAATTTCAGTTGGCTTAGCCAGCACGTCTCTACAGGCTCAAACCCTGACCAGAGACAACGGTGCACCAGTAGGTGATAACCAAAATTCCATAACAGCAGGTGAGAATGGCAGTGTATTGCTGCAAGACGTCCATCTGATCCAAAAATTGCAGCGTTTTGCCAGAGAACGTATTCCTGAGCGTGTTGTTCATGCTCGTGGTACGGGCGCACATGGTGAATTTGTCGCTTCTGGTAATTTTAGTGATTTAACGGTTTCTGACCCTTTTACCAATAAAGGTAAGGTGACTCCTGTTTTCGTTCGTTTTTCGACCGTTATTCACTCTAAAGGATCGCCAGAAACACTTCGCGACCCACGCGGTTTTGCCACCAAATTTTATACTGAACAGGGTAATTGGGATCTGGTAGGGAATAATCTGCCTGTGTTCTTTATTCGTGATTCGATTAAGTTTCCGGATATGGTGCACTCTCTAAAACCGTCTCCAGTCACCAACGTTCAGGATCCAAACCGATTCTTCGACTTCTTTAGCAGTGAGCCGGGTGCGACCAACATGTTGACTTGGGTGTACAGCAATTTAGGTACGCCTGCGAGCTATCGCACCATGGATGGCTTTGGGGTTCATGCTTATAAGTGGATCAATAAGCAAGGCGACGTGAACTATGTGAAGTTCCAATGGAAGAGTCAGCAAGGCGTTAAAAGCCTTCGCCCAGATCAAGTCACTGAGATACAAGGTAAAGAGTTCAACCATCTTACCAATGACCTTTATGCTGAAATTGGCTTAGGGAATTACCCTAAATGGGACCTTTACGTGAAGGTATTGTCTCCTGAGGCATTGAGAAAACTTGACTACAACGGACTCGATGCAACCAAAGTATGGCTGAATGTGCCAGATCAAAAAGTCGGCACTATGACGCTGAATCGTCTACCAGAAAATTTCTTTTTAGACACCGAACAGGCGGCATTTGCGCCTTCGAATCTAATTCCTGGCATCGAGCCATCGGAAGACCGTTTGCTGCAAGGTCGCTTGTTTGCTTACGCCGATACACAGCTTTATCGCTTGGGCGCTAACCTGTTCCAACTACCCGTTAACCGACCGTTAGCGCCAGTGAGCAGCCATAACCAAAATGGTTTGAGTAATAATGCATCACTAAGCCATGGTGCTGTTAACTATGAGCCAAGCCGAAAGCTAGAGTTGGCAGAAGATGCTCAATTCAAAGCCGTAGAAACCAAACTTGTTGGTACGGTGCAACAAAAAGCGATCAGTAATCCACGAAACTTCTATCAAGCGGGTGTGCAGTACCGCAGCATGAGTGAACAAGATAAAAGTGACTTGATTACAAACTTAGCAGGTGACCTAAATAAGGTTATGGATAAAGAAGTTAAGGAAATCATGGTGAGCTACTTCTATCGTGCAGATAAAGAGTATGGAACGCGTTTGGCTAAAGCAACTGACACCAGTATCTCACAAGTCAAAAAACGCTCCCAAGTGAACGACTAGGCAGTACTGTAAGGCGTAAAGTTTTGGCCTACGGGAGATTTATCTGCTCTTTTCTGCCCGAAAATCAGGACTCCTGTAGGCCATTCTCTAATTATGTTAGTGAGGGGGAATAAATGAAAATCGTATTTTTGCTTAGTTCCATTGTTTTTTCTTTGAGTTTATCGTTCAGCTTATTGGCTGCAGATAACCAACTGGAAGAGGAGTACCAATCTCTGGTTGGGCTGTTCTTTGATGCCGCACGCATCGGCAATAATGAAGTGGTCGATGCATTTGTTTCGCAAGGTTTCCCTATTGATCAACGTAATAACCAAAGTTACACAGCACTCATGGTTGCGGCTTATCAAGGAAATAGAGAAACCGTCCGCTTGCTACTCGATTCTGGGGCGAATGCGTGTTTGCAAGATAAGCGCGGTAACACAGCTTTGATGGGAGCACTTATAAAACGTGAAATTGGTATAGCGAAAGATTTGTACCAAGCGGAGTGTGCCCCAGAACTGCGTAATAAAGCAGGGCTTAATCTGAAAGAATTTGCTGAAATCTATGGTCAATCTAATGTACTAAAATCCCTTAAGTACTGAATGAAGAGTACTAATAACAATAAAAGGACGTAATGATATGAACAAAACAACATGGCTTGCTGCACTCACCCTTATTTCTTCTTCTGTTTTCGCTGAAGCGGTGAGTGTTGAAATGATCGATCTTGGCTCTGGTCAGTCAGCCGGAACAGTGATGATAAGCTCAAGTGATTACGGAGCTGTCTTTACACCAGAATTGAAAGGCTTACCAGCTGGTACGCATGGCTTTCATGTGCACGCGAATGGTTCATGCGATAGCATCACAAAGGATGGCAAAACCATACTCGGTGGAGCTGCAGGAGGACATTATGATCCAGAGGAAACGGGTAAACATGGTTTCCCTTGGACGGATGATAATCACCTTGGCGATTTACCACCGCTTTACGTTAATGCTAATGGAGTAGCCGACCAGCCAGTGATGGCGCCAAGAGTTACATTGGATGACGTAAAAGGCAGAGCCTTGATGATCCACGCAGGCGGTGACAACCACTCTGACCATCCAGCTAAGCTTGGCGGTGGTGGTGCACGCATTGTATGTGGCGTGATTAAGTAATCCCCTTTTTAAAAGTCGTTAAAACGCTCCAATTTACTTTGGAGCGCTTTTTGTATTCAGAGGTGACACTTATCTCTAACGCAGAACTATTATTAATCACTTAGACTTCTGTTTGGATGGACGCTCTTCAAAGGCTCTAGCTTTTCAATTAAAAAATCAATAAACAAACGGATATGAGGTCTTGGGTATTGAGTGTTTTTATATATTGCGAATATTTCACCACTCCCTTGCTCACTGTGCATTGATGTCCAGTGAGGGAGTAACTCCGTTAACTGTCCATTTTCCAAGTACGGTTGTAGCATCCAGTCAGATAGTAAAAGAACGCCAACTCCGCTTAGCGCAGCATGTAAAAGAGGTGAGCCGCCTTTTGATATCAAATTGCCTGTCACTAACACTTTTTTGTTAACTGCATTTTTCTTAAAGTACCAATAGTTTTTTTGCCGTTCATGACTTATCAACAAACAGTTGTGATCTTGCAACTCTTCGGGTTTATCGATAGTTCCATACTTTTCAGTATACGACGGGGCTGCGACCAATGACGCGTTATTTGTCAGTAGATGACGAGCCTTGAGTCGACTGTCTTGTGGTGTGCCAATACGGATAGCCACATCAATATTTTCACTGTTTAAATCGACCACGTTGTTATCTAGTTCTAACTCAACTTGTATTTTAGGGTATCGCTCAAGGAACTCTGGAATTAATGGAGTAAGGCACAGATTACCAAAGCTTTCAAAAACTGAAATTCGTACTACCCCTTCTGGAGTGCCTTGATTACCTTGCATTTCTTCTAACAGTCTATTGCTATCTTGTAAGATCTTGGCCGACTGTTGGTAAAAATACTGGCCTTCTTCAGTCAGCATTAGCTGTCGTGTACTGCGTTTAAAAAGTGAAGTTTTAATCTTACTTTCGAGGCTATCTATATTTCTTGCTACAGAAGATGGAGCCATATTCAAGGCTCTACCTGCTTGAGAAAAACTTCCAGACTCCACGACTTGGTCAAATATTTTGATTAGCTCTAACACATGCTCACCTTTGCATTTTGTGCATAACTGATTCGTATAATATGTGTATTCTGCTTATATTTCGAATGGTGCACAATAACGTTGTCGCATTAATAGCGACATTCATTAACTAAATCTAGGTGCCAAAATGTTAAAACGTATCGATATTGCACAAGTTCAACCTGATGCTTTAAGCGCAATGCTGTCTATCGAAGGCTATTTATCTGATGTTAAGTTATCTAGCGAACTAAAAGAAATGATCAAAATCAGAGCGTCAATCATCAATAAATGTGCTTACTGTATCCAAATGCACACAACTGAAGCGTTGAAGAGTGATATCTCACAGCAGAAATTGTTTGCTCTGTCAGCATGGCAGGAGTCACCACTGTTTAATGAAACGGAGCGAGCAATTTTGAGCCTAACGGACGAAATGACGCTGATTTCAAATTCGGGTGTTTCGGATACGACTTATCAGCAGTGTCTAAGCTTATTAGGAGAAGAGTTACTCGCACAATCTATGATGCAAGTAATCATGATTAATGCTTGGAATCGCTTTGCACTTGCTACAAAGATGACTCACGAATAAAAATTAAAATCAGAACAAATCCAGATAGCTGTCACTTAAAAAGGTTACAGGCTCTTTTGAGTTTGTAACCTTCTAAATTAATTAGGACGATTCTTCGTGATTTTTGATTGGTACTAGGGCTGAAAACGTCACCACTCGTGCTTTTTGTTTCCCACTCACACCCTCTCCAAGCCATTCACTCCTTATTATTACCATTCGTCGCATTGATAAAACGGCGTGACAGTTTGTGGTTAACCTTTCAACGTCAACATTTGAAAGGGATTAGAAATCATGACTACTTCACACTCATTAAATTCAGGCTCTACCACTTCTTTGTTTAAGCGTTCATTACTGATTGCGCTTGTTTCGTTTGCTCCGTCGTTAGCTTTAGCGAACCCGAGTTCAGACGTGCTTGATATTTACAACCAAGCGGCGCAAGGCAATGAAGATTTGGTTGAGGTGGCTTACGAGCGCCTGAATGACACGCTGCAACAAGACGGTGCGACGCCACTGACCTTGGTCTACTTAGGAAGCACAGAAACCTTAATGGGGCGTGATGCGTTCTTACCTTGGAATAAGATGAAGCATGTGGAAAAGGGTTTATCGACCATCGATAAATCACTGGTTCTGCTTAAAGACGAAGACCAACCGATTCATGAGCAACCTCGTGTTCAAGGGCTACCAGATTCGTACCTAACTCGCGCTATGGCTGCGGTGACTTACACCTCTCTACCAGACATGTTTAATCACTTTGATCGCGGTTATGACCTGTTCCTTTCGTTACTCACTGAAGAGGACTTTCAGCAACAGCACTTCTCTGCAACTTCATGGATTTATCGCTACGCAATTACCGCTTCGATTCGTGCTGAAGACTTCGAGCAAGCACAGGTGTGGCTAGAACAAATGGAAACCGCCGATGCTGGCAATATCGAAACTATGACTGCGAAGGCCCTAATAGCGAAAGCAAAGTAACAGCAGCGAACGCTAAAGAATGATGGGTAATCAGAGGACAATGAAATGATTGAATTTAAAGGTATCGGCAAAGCGTATGTGACTGGCGGTCAACGTGTTGATGCATTAAGCGGGGTCGATGGACACATCCAACGCGGTGAAATGGTGGCGTTGTGTGGCCCTTCTGGGTCAGGGAAAAGCACGCTGTTGAACATTCTTGGTTTGTTGGATATGGACTATCAAGGCGAGATAAACATTGATGGTAAAGCGTATCCGACTGAGCAAATTGCCGCTGCGCGTTTTCGTCGCGGGTCACTGGGTTTTGTATTTCAGCGCTTCAATCTGGTTCCTGTAATGACTGCGCTTGAAAACGTCGCTTATCCATTGATGTTGAACCAATGTTCGAAACAAGAACAGCAGACCAGAGCGCAAGAGATGTTAGAGCGTGTTGGGCTAGGAGATTACGTTCATCACCGCCCAGACAACCTTTCAGGCGGTCAGCAACAACGTGTCGCGATAGCCAGAGCACTGATCCACAACCCAAGCTTAGTGATTGCCGATGAGCCGACCGCGAGCTTAGACAGTCATACCGCAAACCTTGTGATCGACATTATGAAAGAGCTTGGCCACGAAATGGGCACTACCTTTATTGTCGCAACGCACGACCCAAGAATGGCGCAGCGCTGCGACCGAGTGATTGAACTTATCGACGGCCAACTGGCACCACAAATCACAGCAACGGAGGCGATCTTATGGGCAAGTTAACACAAAGAATGAGCACGTTTTTACTTCCAACTTCGGTGCGTTTGGCGTGGCTTAATCTATTAAGAAATGGTCGCCGCAGTCTGCTTTCTGTATTGATCATCGCCATTGCCGTATTTGCGTTGACGTCGGCAGGAGGCTATGGGCTTTACACCTACGAATCCTTGAGAGAATCGACCGCGCGCGATACTGGCCACCTTACCTTGAGCACGCCGGGTTATTTTGAGCAAGATGAAGACATGCCGCTGAGCAATGGTCTGGATAACGTTCAAGCGCTAACCAAGAGCATTATTGGCGACAGCGACGCGCGTGGTGTTCAGCCAAGAGTCTACTTCAGCGGTTTGGTTTCTAACGGCAGTAAGTCGACCATCTTCATGGGAACGGGCGTTAATGAGCGCGAGTTCGACATGAAAGGGCCGTTCCTTGATGTGCGCAGCGGTCAAACCCTCTCGGATGTGAAATCACCAAGATACGACAGCCAAGAGCCACAAGTGATGCTCGGAACCGACCTTGCTCGTAACCTCAAAGTGGCCGTTGGTGATTGGGTCACATTGCTTGCGACGACCAGTGATGGCGCATTGAATGCCTTTGATTTTAAGGTGCAGGGCATTTACTCGACTGGCGTGCCTGAGTTGGATAAGCGTCAGTTGTACGTACACATCACGACAGCTCAAGAGCTTTTAGCTTCAGACAAAGTTAGTACCTTGTCGGTATTCCTTTTTGAAACCAACAAGACATCGACGGTTCAACAACGCATTCGAATGGCTTTGGACAAGCAAGATGCTCAACAAGGTTCTGAAATAGAGATCACCCCATGGCAAGATCGCGCGTTTTTCTACACCAAGGTTAAAGATCTTTATGACCGGATCTTCGGCATTATGGGCGCGGTGATGGCATTGGTAGTGTTCGTGTCGCTGTTTAACACCATGACCATGTCGGTGACGGAGCGCACTCGTGAAATTGGCACCTTGTCGGCTCTTGGTTGTTACCCTTCTGAAATCGTCGCAGGCTTCTTAAAAGAGGCGGGATTACTGGCGGTAATTGGCAGTGCGATAGGCGCACTAGTGAGCGGTTTGGTGTCGGTGTTGTTACTGGTAGTCGATATACAAATGCCACCACCTCCGGGTCGAACCGAAGGTTACCCACTCAACATTTACTTCTCATTAGAATTGGTTGGTTACGCGACGTTAGGTGTGCTGATGATATGTTTGCTGGCTGCTTATTTCTCTGCTCGTAAAGGCGTGAATAAGCCAATCACGGAGGCGCTGGTTTATGTGTAAATTAACTCGTTCATTCAATACCTTGGCTTTCGCGTTGGGCTCTGTTTTAGCTTTGGTTCTAGTATCGACACCAAGCTGGGCAGTCGATTCACAGCAAGTTACCGAGATGATAGCCAAGGCAGACAGCTACCGTTTGAACAGCGAACAGGCGTCGAAAGTGGTTTCTCTGGTGGCGTTATATCAAGACGAACAACTCGATAAAACACGTGAGTACAACGTCTACACAAGACCCAATCGAGAGTCGTTAGTGGTGTTCAAGTCGGCTGTCGAGGCGGGTCAAAAGATGCTGATGATAGAAGACAACTATTGGTTATTGATGCCGAAATCTCGTCGTCCAATTCGTATTACCCCGATGCAAAAATTGCTTGGTGAAGCTTCGGTTGGTGATATCTCAACGCTCACTTGGAGCGAAGATTACCAAGGTGAGTGGGTTGTCGAACAACAGGTTGAGGTGTCAAGTGGTGATCTGCTTGATACCCATCACTTAAAACTCACCGCAAAAACTAAGGGCGCGAGTTATCAATCCATCGATCTGTGGTTAACGACAGAGCGCGCATTTCCAGTTAAAGCGGATTTGTATTTGCGTTCAGGAAAACTAGCCAAGCAAGCGTGGTTTACTGAAGGCGTGCGTGATGGCTTGCCGAGTGTAGTGTCAATGACCTTACTTGATAAGATTCAACCAAGTAAGAAGACCGTGATTGAGTACCGCGAAGTAAGCGAACAAGCCTTGGCAGACAAATACTACAACCCAGCTTACTTATCGCGTAATAGCGTATCTGGGCTTTAGGTGGATGCCATGAAAGCTTCTAGTCGTAAGCCTTACATCAAGTATTCAGCTGCTATTTTGCTTGCTTTGTCTTGCGTAAGTAACACGATTCAAGCGGATGAGCTGAGCTTGGCTTGGGATTGGCAACTCAGTGCCGAAGCGATTGAATCACGAGAGTCACCATTCACTCCTTTAGCATCTGATAATCGCCAGTCGTTAAATGGTTTACTGGATCTTGAGGTTGGTTATAACAATTGGCTTGGCCTGTTTGCAGTCAAAGCCAACGATATTTTGAGTAACAATCCTCAAGGACAAGAGGCGAGCTTTGAATCGGAATTCATCGTGCGCGAGTTGTTTTGGCAAGGTGGTGTTGAGGTGTCTAATTCTATAGTCGGTGACCACTACCTCGATGTGACGCTCGGCAAGGTTCGCCTCGATTGGGGCGTGGGTTATGGCTACCGACCGCTAGACATCATCAAGCCTTATCGCCAAAACCCAGTAGGCATTGTCGCTGAGGAGGGGGCGGGTGTTGCGTCGGCGTCACTGTTCGATATGACGGGCGAATGGACACTGCTTTACAGCGATTCGTCATGGACTTCTCAAGACGTAAATGAATTCGAAAAGCAGAACCAGCAACAAGGATTTGGCTTACGTCGTTACAACCTAGTGGGTGACCATGAGTATCAGTGGGTCGCTTATTATGATGATGTGCGCCACGGCTTGCTTGGAGCGAGTTTGGTTTCGGTCTTAAACCTTGCATGGGAGTTTCATGGTTCGGTGGTCTATCAACGACAAAGCCTTGGCTACAGTCAGCCGGATTCAATGCTTAAACCGGTTTATCTTGAAGAGCAGGGCGAAGCTTATCAAGCGTTAGCAGGACTAACATGGGCCAATGACACGGGCCACAATGTGGTGTTGGAATACTGGTTTGATAGCCGAGCGTGGAGTGACTCTGAGTGGCAAAGCGCAATAGAAAGTGCCGAGCCTTTGTCAGTTAATCCGATGACAGCATTGTTGGCAGGCTCTTACGCGCAAGGTTATCAGCACGCCAATTTGGTTCAACACAACATCATGTTTCACTGGTCTTTGGATTCGACACATGGCTGGCTTGAAGATATCACGCCAACATTTGATGTGATGTTGTCTCCACAAGACGGTGGTTTTATTGCTACTCAGTGGCTCAACTATCAGGCGTTAGATAATGGTGATTCATCGTTGGAATTGGAACTTGCTGCACGCTTTCTAGGCGGTAAAAGTGATTCTGCTTACGCCAACTTACCCGATAGTCATATGATTCTTATAAATATCAAAGGACGATTTTAATGAACACTTCTTCAAACAGTCGGTTTTCATGGATCAAAAGCTTTGCGTTCACCACGCTATTTTGTGTTCTTATTGCGATTACAACCCATACGATTTGGGGCGGCGGATTAACGGTTAACCTAGCAATCAGTTTTGGCTTTGGCTACAGCGCGGTGGGTTCTTCTTTCATCTTGGTTAAGTTGTTCAAGAGAACATCCCGCACGCTTGAAGTGGGTATATCAATGGTGATCGCGATGACCTTTGGTACCTTGAACGCGCACTATTGGTTGAACGGGTATTTTGGGGCCAATATCTCGGACCTTAAATCTGTCGTGTTGCTTGGTGTGATCTTCTGTTCGGTTTGCTATTACTATTTCTACGCACGAGAGCAGCAGTTACGTGCCGATAACGAATTAGAAGTGGCCAAGCGCCGTCAGGCCGATCAAGAGAAGGTGGTGGTGCTGAGTCAGCTTAAACAACTACAGAGCCAAATTGAACCGCACTTCTTGTTCAACACGCTTGCGACCATCAATGTATTGATTGAGAGTGACAGCGCGAAAGCCAAGTTGATGCTCGAAAAACTGACCGACTTGTTGCGTGTGACTTTGAAGAATAGCCGCACTGAGCAATCGACCATCGCACAAGAGGTCGACTTGCTGGATGCTTATCTTAACATCCAGAAAATTCGTTTAGATGAGCGCTTAGCCTTCTCGATTGAAACGAACAACATTAGCGATCAGCAAGTGATTCCGCCCTTCTTAATTCAACCCTTGGTTGAGAACGCATTAACTCACGGTATTGAGCCAAAAGCCGCAGGTGGCGAAGTGAATATCCGTATTACCCAGCAAGCTGAACAGTTGAAGATTGAAGTGTCAGACAGTGGTGCTGGGTTGAAAACGCCCTCTGCGAATACGGGGCACGGTGTTGGGTTAAGCAATATTCGTCAAAGAATCGAAACCCTTTATGGTGATAAGGCGAGTCTAACTATTACTGAACAAACTGAGGGCGGGGTAGTGTCGACGATCTTGTTACCGCTGACTGACGCAGTTGTCTAGAACTACGCACCAGAAAGTACAGAACAGTGACGAAAAATAGACGATTTACAGTGTGAATTTAAAGGATTAACCATGAACAACCCAGCAATACAGCCGAGCGTAACGGCGATTATCGCAGACGATGAAGCACTGTTAAGGCATCACTTAGACAAGAGCTTGGCTGAGGTTTGGCCGGAGCTAGAGATCGTCAGCAAGGCACAAAACGGTTTGGAGGCGATGCAAAGTATTCAGCAGCTTAAGCCCGACGTGGCGTTTCTCGATATTCGTATGCCTGAGCTGGATGGAATCTCACTAGCGAAACAACTCAACAAGCTAGATTCGCCGCCATTGATTGTGTTCATTACGGCTTATGATGAATACGCAGTTAAAGCCTTTGAACACAATGCGATGGATTACCTGCTTAAGCCAATCAATGAAGAGCGCCTACTTGCTACCTGTCAGAAGGTGCAAGCGCGTCTGTCGAGTAACCAATCGCAAATAGGTAACCTCCCCGAACAACCTGATATCACGGCGTTAATGGCTCAGCTTCAACTGCTATCCCAATCGACCTCACAACAAGTTCAGCCTCCTTATCTATCGCAGAAAAAGTATCTCACGTGGCTCAAAGCCAGTGTTGGGGAAGACATTCACCTAATCGCCGTCGATGATGTCGCTTACTTCAAAGCAGAAGACAAGTACGTCTCGATATTCAAAAAAGGCCAAGGCGGCTCTCTAGAGGAGTTTATTCTTCGCGTGTCACTAAAAGAGCTGATCGCCCAACTCAATCCTGATGAGTTCTGGCAGATCCACCGCTCGGTGGTGGTGAAAGTCTCCGCCATTGATAAGGTGAAGAAAGGCCTCTCAGGTCAGATGTCGGCTTATGTGTCAGGGGAAAAACTACCGATCAGCCGTGCTTCGCAAGCGTTGTTTAAGGGGATGTAGAGAACTAGCTTAAAGGGATGTAATCGGTTCTTATTAAAACGCTAATTCAAATGAATACAGTGATCTTACATATCACTTGGTAATTTATAAAATGAAGATCCAGATCACAAAGATACTCATCCGGTTCAATATTAAATAATAATCGTTAACTCAATCTGTATATTGTCGATGAATGACATTAAGAGGTTGTTATGAAAACATATTATTTAGCGACGGCTCTATGCCTAACTTTGGTTGGCTGTAGCTCAACACCAAAAACCACCGAAAACTTAATCCAGCCGGATCCTGCATGGACTTCAGGCCAGCTAGAAAATGGCCTTACCTATCATGTTTATCCAGATCATGAAGCATCGGTATCTGTACGTCTAGTCGTTCACGCGGGTTCGATTCAAGAGACTGATCAGCAAGAAGGCTACGCGCACTTCTTGGAACACATGGCATTCAATGGCAGTAAGAACTTCTCTGAAAATGATGTGATTCGTCTATTCGAAGATGCAGGCGCTAGCTTTGGTGCAGATATTAATGCCTACACCTCTTATGAAGAGACGGTCTACCAGTTAGATTTGCCAGATAACATCCAATTGCAGTCTGCTCTAACGTGGATGCGTGACATTGGTGATGGTCTGGATCTATCAAGTTCAGAAGTTGAAAAAGAGAAAGGCGTGGTTCTTGGAGAGTTTCGTATGGCTCGCCTCGATGATAAGTCATTTGGAGAGATACTTTATGATCACTTCATTGAAGGAGGTCCTTACGAATCTCAAGATGCATTAGGGACTAAATCGTCGATTGTTAATGCCACTCCTCAAGGTATCACTAACTTTTATCAGACTTGGTACCAACCTCAAATAGTCGAGCTGGTCGTTTCTGGTGATGTGGACATCAAAACCGTGATTCCACTCATAGAAGAAAAGTTTTCTAGTTGGGAGCGTGGTGACACGCCGAGACCAGAGAAGCAGAAAGTGACCTCGTTCAATGAAGATGATTATGTTGAATACGCAGGAAGAGAAGCACCAAGCATCACTCTGACGTTTAATCGCGGTTTATATCGCATCGAAAATCATGATCAACAGCATCAACGTTGGTTAGATGAAACCTCGCAACAACTCATTCGCCAGCGACTCGAAGCAGTATTCAATGATGCAGCGTTGCCGACTCAATGGATAGCGTCTGATAGCTATCGAATGGGCTCTCTGAACTATTCGTCAATAAGTGTTGGGTTTCCGGCTGGTGGTCGTGAAGTTATCCAACAAGAGTTACTCTCTACATTGGCATCACTGCGTGACTTTGGCGTGTCGAAAACGGATATCGTCGGCGAGCAGCACTACTACCAAGACTTGCTGGATAACATCGAGCATGATTGGGATAAAATGGACAGCGTTGAACACGCGAATTACAAAGCGAGTGCGCTTGTAACTGAGCGAATTGTCCAATCACAGAAAGACTATCAAGCGAGTTTGGAAGCTTTCATTGCTAACTTAAGCCTGGAAGCGATCAACGACAACATCACGAATCTGCTCTCTGATGATTACTTTCTTGTTATTGGCATGGACGATTCTGAAGATAGAACAGCTGTCGTTAACTCTCTAGATAGCTTAAAAGCGACTTACAGCGAGCCTGGAACCCCGCCGCTCGCTATTGCTTCTGTAAGTGCCTTTGCTGTTCCTAGTTCGAAGGGCGAGGTTGTACTTGCTGAACAAATGTCCATCGATCCATACATCCAAAAGTGGACGTTAAGCAATGGTATCGACATGTGGTATTTGCGTGATTATGTTGCAGGTGACGATGTTGGCGTGATGTACATGAGCCTCGGTGGAAAAGCTGCGTTGGATCCGAGCTTATACCCCGCCGTTGAGGTTGCGTTACCGACTTTCGCTCGAAGTGGCGTCGGTGAGTTTACGGGTTCTGAACTTCTAGCGTATTTTGACCGTGAAGATATTCGAGCTGACAGTTTCATTGGGAATACTCGTCATGGTATTGAATTTAATATCAAAAAAGATGGGCTTAAAGATACGTTTGCTGCGCTTTATACTTTCATCACAGCGCCTAAAATTGTTCCCGAGCAGTTAGAGGCAGTGAAGCAGGAGTTTGTACAGGGTCAAGAATCTTTCTTGAGCAGCCCTGTTGGACAGTTTGAGCGTGCAATAAACCAGAATATCTACCGTCAGGAGAGTCGTCACCACTTTGTAGATAAAGAGCGTGTTGAAGCGGTTTCTGTGGAAGATATCAGTAATCTTCATCAGCAGCTGTTTGGTCAAATGAGACATAACCAGCTAGTGATTGTGGGTGATATCGACCCAAGCGTATTGAAGCCTTTGGTTCAGCAATATTTGGCTTCGATTCCATTGGAAAAAGCAGTTGTGCCTGACTTTAAGGTGGCTTTCAAACAGCCATCAGAATCACGCATTGATTTGGCCATCAACAATGTTGATAGCGCAGAGTACGTCTTACGAGTCATCTCAGAGCCTGAAACCGAAGAAGGCTTTACGGCAAAAGATATCTTCACGGAAAGCTTGTTGGAACGACTGCTGGCGACTCGTTTAGATACTTATATTCGCGAAGAGTTGAGCTTGGATTACTCGCCTTATACGTATTCGGCGTCTGCAGACAGCGAGTTGAGTCATGAATGGGTCATCGGTGCGATGATAGCGCCTGAGAACGTAGATAAAGTGGAAGTGGCGATTGATAAGGTGATTTCAGATCTTCTACAAGGTGTTTCTGAAGAGGAAATGCGAGCGGTTGTGAAACAGTTTGAAGCTGACTTCACGCCTCTCGAGATGAGCTCTATCGACCAAGCGTGGTATGTGTCTCGTTATCTACTTCATGGTTACGATATCGAAGCTTTGTCTCAAGTTGAGCGAGTGGCGAGATCAATCTCTGCAGAAGAGATGAATGAGTTAGTACAACGCATCTTTGGTGAAAATAGCCGTAAGGTTAAGAACATCATGCGTCCTAAAGCTTAAAGCTTAAAGCTTAAAGCTTGAAACCAACAAAGAGAGATAACTCAAAGCCAAGCGAGTGTCGCTTGGCTTTCTTGTTTTTCGCTATTCATAACATCTATCCATCACCTGTTGTTAAGTCGTTTTAGATCTATGTAAATCTAAATTGCGAGAACGCTTAATCGGTTGCATCGAATCATTTTCTAAAAAAATGTTTTAAATCAAGACAGCGTTTCATTTGTATTGTAGATTGACGATCTACGAGAATGTTGTTTGGATATTAGATTGCTTAAACTGGGTACCCGATTAGTCTTAATGTTGTTTTTACTGAGCTTTGGCTTAGTGAATTCTAACGGCTATTCGTTTCCTTCTAAGCCATTTCAAATATACTCGGCTCAAGAGCAATCTTCACAGAATGACCTGTGTAAACAAGCCGCTACGGATAATCCGTCGAGCTACTTAGAGTGCGATAAGGCTCAGTTTAGCACAGTGCCTTCTGGTGACAGTTCCAACTATCACGACACTGAGTCTAGCCTTCAAGCAGCAAACTTCAGACGCATGCTCAGCAATGAGCAAGAAAGTGTGGCCGATCTTGAGCCTGCTTATCATCTACTGATCGACTTCTCCCCCCCTTCATTGCTGGCTTCTCTGCTTTTCAACACACCGTTGTTGGATTCCAAGCAGCACTGGACCAGCATTGTGAGTTCTCCGTCCTCCCGGCTTTCTGGGTGGAAAGAGGGCAACATTCAATACTCGCATTTCCGAGAACTTCTTAGCTAATCGTTTGACCCTAAATTGGTCGCATCGATGGTCACTTGTGCCCGTTGATCTCGCCAATTAACAAATATAGCGACACACAATTATTAGCCCCACTATGACTCAATCAGTTTGTTCTGGTTGCAGCGAGTCGTCGCTTGTGTTCGCAAAACATTAGACATACCAATCGTAGTAAATAACTGGTCACCCCAGCTGGTTAAAATGCTCGATCACTGCTTTTTTTCGGTGCTATTTTTGAGCACGTATTTACGGTGATTGGTAAAAAAGAAGAGATCTTGACTGTGAAAAAACGCATTCCAAGAAAACAAATTAACCACTACTCAAAGTGGAAATACGTGGTGCTTATCGCCACCATCATCATCATGATTCTGAGTGCTTTGCCTTCTTGGTTTGGCGAGGACGCCTCGGTTCAAATCAGTAACCGCTCTGAGCAGACCATCGACGCCACTCAAGTGACGCAATACCTTGCTAGCGAGGGCATTCAAGCCAAATCAGCCTTTCAAAAAGACAAACGTTTAGTGGTGATCTTAGAAGATGCAGAACAGCAAGCGAAGGCCAAGGAAGTGCTTAACGAACGTCTTCTAGACAAGGCAACGGTAGCGCTAGCGATGGAGCCTGCAGCACCGAAATGGCTGACTGACATGGGCTTCGCGCCGATTCAGTTAGGCCTTGATTTACGTGGTGGTGTGCAGTTCCTGTTAGAAGTGGACATGGAACCGGTTTACCACGCACAAGCGCAATCTGTGGTCGACGAGATCACCAGCCAAGTGCGTTATGCACGCGGTAAAGTGGTGAACAACCAAGTTGAATTTAATTTCCGCACTGATGCAGATTTCGAGAAAGCACAAAAACTGATTCGTGAAGAGTTCCCACAATGGCAACGTGACCGTTCAGATAAATCGCTAACGTTAACTCAGTCTGAAGAAGAGCAAAGAACGCTCCGTAACCTAACGGTTCAACAAAACCTGCAAATCATGCGCAGCCGTATTGAAGAGCTCGGCATCACTGAGGCATCGATTCAACGCCAAGGTGAAAGCCGTATCCGTATCGAACTTCCGGGTGTCCAAGACCCTGCAGCCGCGAAAGATGTGATTGGTGCAACGGCATCATTGGCGTTCTACTCTGTTTACGATAACGCGACGCGTAACACTCAAACGCTAAAAGATACAGATGGCAACCGTGTCGTTGTTGCTCGCAAAGCGGTACTGAGCGGCGAACACATTATCGATGCTCGTAGTGGCATTGGTGAGATGGGCAGCGCAGAAGTAAACATCACGCTGGATTCAGCGGGCGGTAAGAAGATGTCTGAGTTCTCTCGTCATAACATCGGCAAGCCAATGGCAACCGTGTACAGCGAGTACAGCCGTGATAGAGCCGGTAACAGCGAGAAAACCAGTGAAGTGATCAGTGTGGCGAACATCCAGTCTCAATTGGGTAGCCGCTTTAGAATCACAGGTGCAGGCAGCATGGCTGAAGCTCAAGAGCTGGCTCTATTGCTTCGTGCGGGTTCGTTGACTGCGCCAGTAACCATCATTGAAGAGCGTACCATTGGCCCGTCTCTGGGTGCTGAAAACGTTACTAACGGCTTTGCTGCTTTGGCACTTGGCCTTGGTCTAACTCTCACGTTTATGGCGCTATGGTACCGCCGCCTTGGTTGGGTTGCGAACGCTGCATTGGTCGTCAACATGACCACACTATTTGGTTTGATAGCGATGCTACCGGGTGCGGTATTAACCCTGCCAGGTATTGCGGGTTTAGTACTGACCGTCGGTATGGCGGTAGACACTAACGTGCTTATCTTCGAGCGTATTCGAGACAAGATGAAAGAAGGGCGCAGCTTTGCTAGCTCTATCGACCGTGGTTTCGATAGCGCGTTCTCTTCAATTTTCGATGCTAACGTCACCACCATGATCGTTGCTGTGGCTCTATATACCATTGGTAATGGACCGATTCAGGGCTTCGCCCTGACACTGGGCTTAGGTCTTCTAACCAGTATGTTCACGGGCATTTTTGCTTCACGAGCAATCATCAACTTGGTTTGGGGGCGCGACCAGCGCCATGATGTAAGGATTTAAGCATGAGTATTTCAAATATGACTATTTCAGACCGCTATCTTTCAGATAAAAACATGACTCGCCTTCGCAAGGTGATGTCTGTGATTTCTATTGTGCTGTTCATGAGCTCTGTGATGCTTGTGGCAGTGAAAGGTTTCAACTGGGGCTTGGACTTTACTGGCGGTGTGGTGGCCGAAGTTCAGCTTTCTGACCAAGTAACTAAAGACGATTTAAAAACAAAACTTGATGCCGCTTTCCAACAAGACGTGCAAGTGGTTGGTATGGCAGAACAAGACCGCTGGACACTGCGTTACAGCCAATTGACGGATGCACCTCAGCCTAACCTAGTGGATGTTTTGTCATCGGTGAGCGACCAAGTACAAGTGCTTAACAGCAGCGTGGTTGGCCCTCAAGTGGGTCAAGACATGGTTGACCAAGGTGGCTTGGCGGTATTGGTGTGTTTCCTAATGATCATGCTGTACCTGAGTGTTCGATTTGAATGGCGCTTGGCACTGGGTGCGCTTGCCGCGATAATCTATGACGTGACGCTTATCTTGGGTCTGTTCGCTTTTACTCAGTTTGAGTTCAACCTGACCGTATTGGCAGCGGTGTTGGCGATTTTGGGTTATTCATTGAATGACTCGATCATCATTGCCGACCGTGTACGTGAAATGCTGCGTGGTAATCCAAACGGTGATACAGATAACCTGCTTAACGAATCAGTTAAAGCGACGTTCTCACGCACCATGGTGACTTCAGGTACAACGCTAATCACTGTATCAGCGCTTTGGCTACTTGGTGGCGCGGCACTGCAAGGGTTCGCTATTGCATTGGTGGTTGGTATTGTCAGCGGTACGTGGTCTTCAGTTTCTGTAGGCATCACACTGCCTAAGTTACTTGGCCTACAGCCTTGTCACTACCAAGTGAAAGCACCAGTAGAAGTTGAGGGTGAGTACCCTTAAGGTGTTTCTTAGCTAACAGCACGAGTTCGTGAGTAACGTCAGTAAAGCCCTTCGTTTTTAATAAGACGAAGGGCTTTATTTTTTATAAGAGTCAGACAGTTAGTCAAAAGAGAGGCTATTTCAAAAAACGATGGATTGAATAGGCAACAGCGTGTGATATGAAGTATGTTTATATGACGTTAGTAGAAATGAGGCAAGGGAATGGAATATCGACATCAATGTCATGTAGGCGATCATGGGGATGCACTTAAGCATCCAGTATTGAGTGCACTTGTTAAATCATTAATGCAGCAACACTCACGCCTCAATGTTATCGACACACACTCAGGCACAGGGTGTTACGACCTAACCACTGCACCAAGTAATCACGCGGGCGAGTTTGCCGAAGGGGTTGGGTACTTATGGCGAAATAAGGCTTACTTGCCAGAGTCATTTTCTTCTTTTATGTCGGTGCTGGAATACTACAACCCTAATCAACTTATCACGCTGTATCCCGGCTCGGCAGCCATTACCTATCAACAAGGCCGCAGCCAAGATAGCTTCTATTTTTCAGATATTCAGCAAGATGAAGCCGATTTATTGCAAGCCAATATTGAGAAGTTGCAACGCGATCTTGATGTCTCAAGTAAGCTCACCATTACCGCAGGCGACGGGCTTAAAGCGCTACCTGATGACGTGGCAAAGCACGATAATCATCACTTGATCGTTATCGACCCACCCTATGAAACTGATGCTGAATATCTCGCAGTGATTGATGCCTTGGTGAAGGCTTATCAGCAATCTGAGAAAGTGTCTGCGCTGATTTGGTATCCGCTGTACACCGATGACAAAAGCTCACTGATTTTGAATCACTGCGCGACAGCGGTGAAAGATGGCTTGTTACCAAGCCCGATCAAATCGGAATTACGACTGCGCGATCCTAAGGGCGATGATCGACTCATCGGCAGTGGGTTGTTGTTGTTTAATCCGCCTCAAGGCATTACTGGAAAGGTGGCTGACACGCTCGATTATTTACACAATCAGCTCGCAACCAATGGTGAGGGTTATTGGCAAATGAGAAGTCTATAAATCTGATTTATATGGGATTTAAGATTAATTTCTAGACGCTGCTCACTAAATCACTGTTATTTATGTGGTTTAAATTGACCAAACGCTAACTTTTATCGATTGATTAATTGCAGTGAATCATTTAAAAATAGAATATCAATGCGCACAAGTGCATAATGGCTCATAAGTTAAATAATTAGTCCCAGATTAATACCAGATTGTGGTTTACCCCCTAAACTGCATTAGGCTCGCACTAGTCATGCGAGCCTTTCTTTTGCCTGAAGGAAAATCTAAGGCTGTTCTATCAATTCAAAATCCACTACAAAGCTGGATAATCGGTGTAGCCTTTTTCGTTGCCGCCGAATAAGGTCGCGCCGTCGAGTTCTGATAGCTCGCTGCCGTTTTGTAGGCGTGACACGAGGTCTGGGTTGGCCACGAATGGGCGACCAAATGCGACAAGATCCGCGTAGCCTTTGCTTAACACTTCTTCGGCGCGTTGTGGTGTGTAGCTGCCAGCAACGATGATGGTGTTAGAGAATAATTCTCTTAGCTCAATTCGGAAGCTTTCAGGAATAACTGGAGCATCATCCCAGTCGGCTTCTGATAGGTGCAGATAAGCAACGTCTCTATCTTGAAGTGCCTTTGAAGCTTCTAAAATCGTTGGCACAATGTCTGGGCAGTTCATGTCTTTGAAGGTGATGAATGGGGCTAAACGTACGCCCACTTTGTCCGCGCCAATCGCATCAATGACGGCATCAACTACTTCAATTAGAAAGCGAAGTCGGTTCTCGCGGCTGCCACCGTAGTTGTCGGTTCGCTTGTTTGAGTTGGTTCTTAGGAACTGGTCAATCAGGTAGCCATTACCACCGTGGATCTCGACACCATTAAAGCCTGCTTCGATGGCTTTCTTTGCTGAGTTCGCAAAATCTTGAACCACTCGATCGATGTCTGCTTGGGTCATCTCCCTTGGTTGGATGCAATCGACCATGTTGCCGTTACCATTCTCATCGGAAATCCACACCTGAGTTTCTATTGGCGCCAAAGCTGACGGCGCAATCGGTAGTTCACCCTTTTGAAAGGTAGGGTGAGAGACGCGGCCGACATGCCATAGCTGGCAGAATATCGCGGCACCTTGTTCTTTTGCGTCTGTTGTTACTGACTTCCAACCTTCGATTTGTGCATCGGTGTAAACGCCGGGAGTGAATGAGTAGCCTTGAGAGTCGTCGGATATCTGCGTTGCTTCAGTGATGATGAGCCCTGCACTTGCTCGTTGTTGGTAATAAGTCGCCATCATATCGTTTGGCACGTTTCCAGGTTGGCTAGTACGAGCGCGTGTCATGGGTGCCATAACGACACGGTTTTGCAGTGCTAAGCCTTTGAGCTCTGATGTTTCGAATAATTTGTTCATGGTATCTACCTTGTTGGAATCATGTGGTCTTAATGGTTTTGGTTTTAGCTATAAGCAGAATTACTTACTTTCCGCTGGGCTGAAGATCGAGTTGCTCTGTGGCTTTTCTGCTTTGTTGGCCTTCGCAATAAGCAGCAAACCAATAACAGGGACAACAACGGCTGCGAATGGAATCATTCCTGCGCCTAATTGGCTGTCGAGTACCATGCCGCCAAGGAAACCACCGAAGGCATTGGCTAAGTTAAACGCTGAAATATTCGCGGTTGCTGCTAGTTCTTGGCCTTCGCCACCATGGTTCATTACTCGAAGCTGCATAGCAGGAACGTTCGCAAATGATGCAATACCAAAGACAAATGCAGCTGCAACGAATAGGATTTTGTTGTCTACAACAAGGCCAACCACTACCAATGAAACGATCATCGCGATAGCCCAAAACATCGATGCTTTGCCTAAATCTTTGTCAGAAGAGCGTCCGCCCAAGGTGTTACCGATGATTAAGCCAACACCAACAATCACTAAGATCCAAGTTACTGATTCTTGACCGTAACCCGTGATGTGCATGGCGATAGGCGCAAGATAGCCGTAAAGCGTCATGAAGCCAGACCAAGCAAAAGCGGTGATCGCCAAGCTGATGAGAAGCATTGGGTTTTTGAATGCCAACAGCTGAGTTTTGATGTCTTTCGCTTCGCTGTGACCTGTTGATTTGATGGATGTCAGGATAGAAATCATCGCAACTGTGCCAAGTGTCGCCACGGTAAAGAAGGTGGTGTGCCAACCGAATTGCAAGCTCACCCACGTACCAGCAGGCACCCCTAGAACGTTGGCCAGCGTTAAGCCTGCGAACATTTGACCAACGGCGCGACCTGCCATTTTCTCAGATACTAAATTAGTCGCTACTACCGCACCGATGCCATAGAAAGGACCTTGCACTAAGCCTGCGATAACACGGCTTGCCAGTAGAAGTGGATAGCTTGGCGCTAAGGCGGATAACACGTTGCCAATAATGAACAGCGCCATTAATCCAATCAGCACCATCTTCTTGTTAAAGCGTGCAAGGTAGATGGTTAAGATTGGCCCGCCGATAACGATAGCTAGCGCATAAGCACTGATTAGGTAGCCCGCTTGGCCTTCTGTGATCGAAAGGGAAGTCGCAATTTGTGGAAGGATGCCTGCGATAACAAATTCGGCCGTGCCAATCGCGAACGCCGCGAGTGTCAGTATCCAAACTTGGAATGGAATCTGTTCTTGTTTCATGATGAGTTACCTATGTAAATTCTTGTTTGTTAGGACGTTTAGATACACGTCCTAACGATTGTTCTTTGTGCCTTTGCGAGGTGTTTTAGCCGAGCAGCGCACCGCCATCGATGTCGATGATTGAGCCAGTCATGTATGGGTTATTAATCGCGAACAGGTAACCCATTGCGATTTCTGAAGCTTCGCCCACCTTGCCTGCAGGTAAATTGTTTTTTGCGTTGTCGTACATGGCTGAGCGAGCGGTGTCGTCCATGTTTTTGTAGGCTGTTGTCATGGTTAAACCCGGACTTACGGCGTTCACTCGAATTGGTGAGAGTTCTTTCGCAAGCACCTTAGTGACGCTTTCTAGTGCAGCGTTGATTGCTGTTTTTACGTAAGTGCCTGCGACTACTTTGCGTGACAACATGCCTGTGGTGAGCGTGATAGAGCTGTTGGGCTTCATGTAACGTGCAGCATGTTTAGCTACGCTTAAGCTGCCCCAAAATTTGGTATCAAATGCCGTTTTCGCGTCTTCAATCGCAACGTCTGTCACTTTTCCTGCCGGAGCGGATGAACCTGCTGTCACCACTAAATGATCGAATGGACCAATGGATTCAAAGTATTCGCAAATCGATTTTTCATTGCTGATGTCCACGCCTGTGTGTCGGCTGGCAATGTGTACTGTGTTGTCTTCGTTTCTCAATTGCATTGCTAATGCTTTACCGATACCTGATGTGCCACCAATGATGACGAAAGTGCTCTTTTCTTGGTTCGCTTGTGTGTTGCTCATGGTCTGAATTCCTGCGTGTTCTGCTGATGGTTGCCATTATATTTGTTCGACTAAATTTGATAATTGGCTAGAATGTAAATTCATTATTCGGTTTAGATGAACAATAGAGCGAGAGCACGAATAGCATGGACAAGTTTTCAGACATGGCGATGTTCGTCAGTATTGTGAAGCATCAAGGGTTGGCGGCCGCTGGGCGTGAACTGGGTTTATCACCCGCGACCATGACAGCAAGGCTGCAGGCACTTGAAGAACGATATGGTGTGAAGTTGTTGAATCGAAGCACGCGACATGTGTCTTTAACTGACTCAGGTGAGCTGTACCATAAGGCGTGTCTGGAGATATTGGATAACGTCAGTGAGGCTGAAAACCTGATTCAAAATGGCGTCAAAGAGGTCAAAGGCCCATTAAAGATCGCCGCACCGAAAGACATCGGCAAGCAGTACATCCTGCCAATCTTGTCGGAGTTTTGTCAGCAGTATCCAGATGTGATTCCTTACCTGTATTTGAACGACAACCTGTCGAACATTGCGGAATCTGGCATGGATATCGTGATCCGCTATGGGGAATTGGTCGACAGCAGTTTGATATCCAGACGCTTATCTCCGAGCCGACGTGTACTGTGTGCCTCGCCTGAATATCTTGCCAAGCATGGAACGCCGTTGACGCCACAAGATTTGGTCGAGCACGACTGCTTGGCGATGCTGCGTAGCAATGAGGAACTGAAAACATGGCATTTTCAAGATCACGACATGAAGAAGTCGATTACCGTTGTACCAAAGCGATTCTCAGATGATGGTGAAGTGATTCGCTACTGGGCATTAAAAGGCGAGGGTATCGCCCTTAAATCGGTGCTGGATGTGCAAGACGACATCAATAACCAACGCCTTGTGACTCTGCTCAACGGTTATATGAAAAACTTTAACACCTCGACTTCTGTATCAAGCGCCGACTTGAATGTGGTGTACATCAGCAAGAAATATCAGCCGAAGCGTATCCGACTCTTCTTAGATTATCTTCTTGAGAACTTCAGTGGTTTGGTCGAGAGATCAGGTAAAGAGTAGACTCTTACCTACGCATGACGGATCTCTCGAACTCAGCGCCCGCTTACGGACAGAGATCGTCGATCTGGTTATGATATCTGCAACATAAGGACGTGATTGGAGAGAGAAATGAAGGTCGTCGGTAACACGGTTATCCAACCTTTTCACAAAGCCACCTGCCACTGCGGCGCAGTTGAATTAGAACTCAGCTTGCCTAATGGAATCGAAAAGCCGCGTAGATGTGATTGTTCTATCTGTCGCCGTAAAGGCGCGATTGTTGGCTCTGTTGCGCTTGATGGCATCAAGATCCTTAAAGGTGAAGATCATCTCAAGCTTTATCAATTCAACACCAATACCGCGAAGCATTACTTCTGCTCGAACTGCGGTATCTATACCCATCATCAACGCCGCTCAAGCCCAAACGAATATGGTTTTAATATCGGTTGTTTGGAAGGGGTGAACCCTTTTGATATTGGTGATGTGGTGACCAACGACGGTGTTAATCACCCAGCTGATCGTTAATTTATTGAGCATTAAAAAGGGAAGGGGTTATGTCTGAATACGGAGCAGTCATTCGCTGGCAAAAAGCGCAAGATGAAGCCTTTAGCGACAATCAATACAGTCGCAGTCATACGTGGGAGTTCGATGGTGGTGTCACTGTACCTGCTTCGTCCTCTCCACATGTTGTGCCACTGCCGTTTTCAGTGGAAGCGAATGTTGACCCTGAAGAAGCCTTTATTGCGGCACTTTCTAGCTGTCATATGCTGACGTTTTTGGGCATTGCTGCAAAACAGAAGTACGTAATTGACTCTTATGTCGATGATGCGATAGGTGTGCTGGAAGAAGATGAATCAGGTCGTTCGTCTGTGACTAAGGTGACTCTGCGCCCTAAGATAGTGTTTATTGGTAGCAAGATTCCAACCAGCGCTCAACTCGATAAGCTGCATCACTTGGCCCACAAGAATTGCTTTATCGCGAATTCGGTTAAGACTGAGATAAAGGTCGAGATACGAGATTAGTTTTTATTTTTAGATTATTTCCTCAAAGCGTCGTCTTTTTGATTTCGCCATCGTCTTAAGGGCATTCATGCAATCCCAATGATTGTAAAAAAGACTGAAATAATTATTTGAGGACACCTCCATGACAGCGTTTAAGAGTACATCGAACTACGGTGAAAATGCGTTTATCAAAAGCAAACCGCAGATGCTACAGAACATTTATAACACAACCGATGTATTCCCATATTGGGTGGCCGATATGGATTTTCAGGTAGCAGAGCCGATCACTCAAGAGCTGAATCGTCTGGTTGAGCGCGGTGTTTACTCTTACGAATTTAATGAACAGGAGGTGTTTGAAGCGTTGTCGCAATGGTATTCAAAGCGTCATGGTTTAAACCTTTCTGCGGACAAGTTTGTGCAAGTGCCGGGTGTGCTTTCTGGTATCGCGTTGCTACTGCGCCAGTTCACCAACGAAGGTGATGGTGTGCTTATCCATACGCCAGCGTATCACCAGTTTTCTAACTTGATGAATAAAGCAAATCGTCAGGTGGTGAAGAGCCCACTCATCAATGATGAGCAAGGTTACCGCATTGATTTCGATGGTATGGAACAGCAGATCATCGACCACAAAGTAAAAACGATGATTTTCTGTAATCCACATAACCCAACTGGTCGTGTGTGGACGCAGCAGGAAGTAACACAGGTTATCGAGATTGCTAAGCGTCATGATGTGTTGATCATCAGTGATGAAATCCACTCAGACATTATCTTTGAAGGCCACGCTTTCACGAGCTTGACCAGCTTTGATTACGACAAGGTCATCACCTTGATTGGCTCTCCGGCGAAAACCTTCGGTATGCACAGCATCTCAAATGGCTATGTGTACACGAACAATGATGAGCTATTTGAAGCGTTTAAAGCCAACGTAGCGGCGATGTATCTTGATCATGGCAATGCCTTGACGACCTTTGCGACTATTGCCGCCTTTGAAAAAGGTGAAGAGTGGCTCGACGGCATGTTGGTGTATCTGCAAGACACGGTGAAATGGATCTCTGAGTTTGCTGAGCAGCGTATTCCTCAATTGAAAGTGTTCCAACCGCAAGGCACTTACCAAGTATGGTTTGATTTTTCTGAGTTAGGTTTCTCGGAAGAAGAGTTAAAGAACGTGGTGTTTGAGCAAGCTAAAATGGGGTTAACGCCGGGCGGCTGGTTTGGCGCTGAGAGCTATCATTTTATGCGAATGAACATCGCTACTTCACGTGACAATATTGAGCAATCATTTACTGCGCTGGCTGATGCGATTGATGGCTTTGAGCGAGGCTCTGTGGTGAACTCAAATTGTTGCGATAAAGGTAATTCAAAAAGCTGCTGTTAAATCCAATAGTACACAACAAGCATTGAAATCAGAGCGTGTAACGGCACTGCTTTAAGAGCCGATTAGAATAAAATAACCGCGAGTCTGCATAGTGCATGACTGGCGGTTTTTTTGTGTCTGTGTAATCCTACTCATTGTTTTATTGAGTTGGGATTGAAGTGCTGAGTTGCGAGTACTAGCGCTTCAATGATTGATAGAGATTGGTTGGCAGAGAGTTATGTTTAGCGTCCCACTGAATAGTTTTGTACATCGTGTGAGTGATAAAAGCCAAGTGATGGCGAATGCGACTGAGTGTGGATGCCAGTTGAAGCGAGTTCGTCGTTCACGTAATTGGTTATTGGTGGCTCAAGAGCATCAACTCATTGAATTTAAAACCCTACTCACTCACGAAAAAGACGGTTGGATAGCGATTGCGATAGACAAAGTACTGCCTAAACCTGTGGTGTGTTTGGCCTCGCTGTTAGCAGCAACACCCTCGATGACGGTCGCTCAGTTAGTGATGGAGTCAGGATGTTCAATGGCAGAAGCAAGGCGTGCGATTGATGAGCATGAAGGGTTATAAACACGAGCCTTAAGTAAGCCGGTCATGTTGTGAAAGGGAATCGCGAGCAGCAAAAAGCCCGTAACGATATTGCGTTTTTCAGCGGAATATCGTTACGGGCTTTATCATCTGTGCTGCCGTTAAGCTAAGCCATGTGGCTTATGAAGCGTTGCTCGATTAAGAGTTCGCTACTTTTACACGAATTGTGTTTTTGCCAAGCTTAGTCATGTTCAGCTTGTTTAGTGCCGCTTTCGCTTCTTCGTGCTCTGGCATTTCAACAAAAGCAAAGCCTTTTGAGTCGCCAGTTTCTTGGTCTAAAACTAGGCTGCACTCTTTTACTGAGCCAAACTCAGAAAATAGCACACGGATGTCTTGCTCAGAAGTAGAGCGCGATAGGTTACGAACTAGAAGTTTCATAATAAACCTTGAATATGAATTTACGCCGAGCATTGTCGCACACTTTCATGCTCACCCTCACAAATAATTGTCTCGCGACTCTATTTCTTTATCGCTCTGTCTAAGCACTAGCCGCGGTTTATCGTGATGTCTGATACAAAGCCATGCTCAGTACTGGTTAACGCCTGTTGCAGCATTTGAGCGGCTTCTTGAGCGGTCATAAAGCTAGAGGTATCCATCGCTTTGCCACTCGTTCCCCAAAATTCGGTCGCCATTCCGCCGGGATAGACGGCAACGATTTTCATCGGGTAACCTTTTAGCTCCAATCTTACTGATTCGATGAAGCCTCTCACGGCCCATTTAGCAGCGCAATAGGTAGACTCCTCTGCTTTAGCGCCTTGGGCGGCAGTCGACATCACCACAGCAATCGTAACGGGCTGATCTTTGTAACGCTGAACCAGTTCTCGAACCAAAAAGATCGACGATTCGATGTTGTTTTTCAGCATGTCACTGATGGCTGCAGGATCCTGTTGTTCTATCTTACCGAAGTAGCCACTGCCAGCACTGTGAATCACGAGCTTGGGCATTTCTGGCAACGCATCAAGCATCTCGCTCACGGAGTGTGGGTCACAAAGGTCACACGCGTGGCTAATGGTATTCGCCGGTAGGTTTTTTGCTACCTCTGCTAAACGTTGTGCATTGCGACCAGTAATGGCTATACGCTGAGCGTCTGTTGCAGTGTTAGCGTATTGTGTCGCGAGCGCTGCGCCTAAACCGCTGCTTGATCCGGTAATTAAAATCATACTGTCTCAGATTTGTAGAATTGAATCGAGATAGTAAGGGGCTGAGGATAGTTTTTCTGAGATCTATGGCTAAAGTTGGTCGATGGCTTGATTGATGGGCTGCTCGGTAAGCTGAGATTAGAGATGAGTGAGGTGAAAGGGCAAATTAATGCGTATTGAGAGGGGGGAAGCGTCAGAAAGCAAAAGCGCCGGCATAGAGCCAACGCTTTGAGCAATCAGAAGTGATTATTCGTCGTCGAACTGTTTAACAGTGAACGCGTCTTCGATTCGGTTTAGCTCTTCTTGTTCTTTAACTCGCTTCTCTTCTTGTAGAGTCGCTTTCATCTCGTTAAGGCGCTTTTTCTCTGACTTAGTCAGGAACTTCACTGCTTTTTTGTTGGTCAGTGCGTAAGCAACTACGTCTTCACCCTTTTCTCTGCGGTCGTTTACGCGTTGTGAGAAACGTTCATTGTCGCGAGCTTTACGCTCCGCTGAGGTCAACTTGCTCATGCTTTAAAGCCTTTTCAATTAATCATGGTAGGGAATCTACGCTAAGCGAAACAAACAGGAACTGCTGAGTATGAGTCTAGCCCATTTGTATGCTGGTGGCGCATCTTAGCACAGAGGCTTGAGCTTTCAGGTATGCAATTCGCGGGAACAAACAAAACAGCCCACAACATGTCGTTGTGGGCTGTAATTAGAGGTTAACTAAATCATGTGAAGCTAAGGCTCGAGCGATCAGATTTTCTCGATATATAAGATGACCTCTCCAACCTTAAAGCCGAATTTAGACATCTCAGTTTTGTTGAAGAGTCGTTTGTCGTCCATTAAGAACATCCAATCATCTAACACGACTTCATAAGTGCTGCCGTCTACTTGGATTTCTAGGTCATATTTCCAATACAGAGCCGAACCTTGGGTCTCGCCATAGGCAGTACCCACTACATCATTGGCAGTGCCTGAATAGGTGTTTTCACCGGTTTTTATCAGATTCCAAACGCGAGTTGAGCGCTCGCCATCAGCAAAAGAGAACCACTCTTTTATCTCTCCGTTGTCACCGTCCCAAGTCGCGATAAGTTTGGCATCAAAGCGGCGCAGTAGGTTACCAGAGCGGTCGAGTACAATGCCGTAGGCCATTAGCTCGCCATTAAAAAAGGTTTCAAGCTTGAGCTCTGGCGTAGTGTCTACGTGATCTTTTAAACTTGCAGAGCCACATCCAGCTAGCCAAGTGAGAGAAAGCAGTGTCAGAGCGAATTTTATCATTGTTGTTTTTGGATTCATTTATTTAAACCTAATAGTTGTTTGCGAAGACCGGGCTCGGATGTGTTTTCAGATAACCAGATGGCTAAGAAGGCCTCACCAAATTGTTTGTCTTGGATTACCCCAATTGGTTGCTCATCAAAGTAAAAGCGGCTGACATTATCTTCAGCTACGCGAATCGTGAGAGTGCTTCCTGCTTCTACGTTTGGCCACATCGCGTACAACGGCTTCAACCAACGTTGAATGTTGTTGTTAGAGTAGCCAAGCTTGTTCCATTGATCTTCGGTTGCATCGACTAAGTCTTTGCTATCGATAGCGCGGTAATATTCAAGCTTGAGTGCGCGCTCAGAATTGGTTGGTGTGGCATAGAATTCAGCAGAGTAGAGTGTCCAAAATAGGTAACTCATTTCGCCTTGGCCGCGTTTATTTAAGTCATCGATGGCTGAGGCTTTTGCGCTTCCGGTAAATAGAAGCGCTGCAAGGATTAGCGATAAAGTGATGAAGGCGAAGAGTTTGTTTTTTAGTTGTTGATGAGCGCGAACAATAACGCTCTCAGTTTTGAACGTTTGTCTCGGGTTGCGTGGAGAAGCCATAAGTCACCTCGATAATGCCATTTTAGGTTGTACTAAGTTGGAGTAGGCGGCCACCAGTAAGGGCAACAAAATCCCCCAGCTTATTGCAAGGGCAGCAACTACCGATGCATCTGGCCAAGTAGTCAGAAGGGCACCTGCTTTGATGCCTCCCCAATAACTACTAGTACCTGCTACGAACCCTATGACAAACAAGATCACTTTCGAGCATTTTAAAAGCCAATTTAGGCTGTGATTGAAGCTGATTAAAAACATGACCCACAGGCATACAAGCCACACTGGGAATATGGTTTGATTGGCGATATCAGGATCAACAGCGAACACGCCAAAATGAAGCATCAAGCTATCGAGCAGTAGCCCCAAAGGTAACAAACAGAGGATTTTGAGATCGCTATTGCGAGTCGGAGAAAGAAGGAAATGGACAATCACGATCAGTGGTGTAACGAACGGGGCTTGCGCTGTAAAGAAGGCGCTGCAAACCCAGGTCGCTTGAAACAGTACGAGATTAATAATCCAAAACCGTTTCATCTTCTGCTCCAAAGTAACGAGGTTTTCTGGCTACAACGTGGTGAGTGCTGATCACGCGTTCTAAGAAAGCACCTTCACAGTAGCAGAAGTAGAAGATCCACAAGCGCTTAAACTCTTCTGAATAGCCGAGAGACTCAAGTTCTTCCCAGCTATTTTCAAAGGCGATGTTCCAGTCGTTAAGCGTTCGAGCGTAGTGTAGGCCAATGTCGTCAATCTTTTGAACCACAAGGTCGGTACTGGTCGCAAGGTGTTGTGTCATGACTGAAACGGAGGGTAAACAGCCTCCTGGGAAGATGTACTTCTGAATAAAGTCGACGCCCTTACGGTATTTATCGTAACGGCTGTCAGCAATCGTAATTGCTTGAATCAGCATCTTGCCTGAAGGTTTGAGTAGCGACGAACATTTTTCAAAGAAGGTTTGTAGATATTCATGGCCGACCGCTTCTATCATCTCGATAGAGACCAACTTGTCATACTTACCTGCAAGGTTGCGATAATCCTCTTTAAGTAGGGTGATTTTGTCGGTTAAGCCAAGTGCTTTGACTCTCTGTTCTGCAAGTGCGTGTTGGGCATCTGAGATTGTGGTTGTAGTGACATGACAACCGTAGTGTTGCGCCATGAAGATGGCTAAGCCACCCCAGCCAGTGCCTATCTCAACCACGCTATCCGATTCCGAAAGTTCTAAACGCTCGCAGATGGTTTTCATCTTGTTTTGTTGTGCTTTGGATAGGGTTTGTGCATCTTCGCTATAGATAGCGGATGAGTATTGCATCGAACTGTCTAGGAAGCGTTCATACAGCTCGTTACCAATGTCGTAGTGAGCCAGAATGTTGCGTTTAGATCCTTGCTCGGTATTGGCATTCTTACGGCGTAACAGCAGATTTTTGATGCGAGATATCCACTGTGTTTTGTCGTCCAACTCGTCTAGTTGCGCTTGGTTGCGCGCCATGATCTGAATAACACGAGTCAGATTCGGGCTAGTCCATTTACCATCAATGTAGGCTTCGGATGCCCCGATACTGCCGTTGATGACAACATCTCTAAAAAAGGTCGCGTCATGAATCACGATTCGACCTTTCAATTCGGCTTCTCGATCACCAAATACCGAATGTTGGTCGCGCTCAATGATCTCAAGCGTGGCGAATTGCAGGCTTTCTAAAACCTTGAAGATTAAAGCTCGATATTTACAGTTGCTTGAAACAGCAACGGCTTTAGCTTGTTGTTCAATGTTGTTGTTTTGTTTGGCAAGCTGTTCCATGTAAACCTCGCTGATAACTCATTCTAATATTTTGTGCTAATTAAGCTGGGTTATGCCCCTTGGTTGGAGCGAACCCAAGCTTGGGTCGAGTTCTATTATTTAGTTGCTGTTAAGACGCTTAAGATGTTGAGTCTGGATGCGCCACAAACGGTACTTTTTTCAGGAATAATTTGAGAGCCTGATAATAAATTCCCATCACGACTTTTATCGTCATCGCCGGAATCTTGAATACTGTCCGTCTAATGTTTGTCTTGGTTACTGACTGTTTTGTCAGAGCTAGTGTCGCATCGAAAAGCTTGTCGTCTCGGCGGCTTTCGATGTGGACTAACGTGCGTTTCGCTGGTGGCTTAATCTTCCAAAAATAAGTCATGTTCAAGTCCATGAACGGCGAAACGTGAAACTCTTTTTTTACCTTTAATTCTTGGTGCATGTCGATGAGATAGTAATGTCTTTCTCGCCAAGGCGTGTTACTCACCTCAGCCAGCATGTACTTACAATCTCCAGTCTCGTCATAACAGAAGAAACAGTTGATTGGGCTGAAATAGATACCTAAACAGCGACACTGAGCCAGCATCGTCACACGGTTTGAGTCAGACCAAACACCATCAAGTTGTTGCACTTTGGAAGCTATACGTTGCTTAAGTGATTTTGGTTCATCCGTTGAGACATTTTCTTTTTTTTCAGCGAGATAATCCGATTCGACAAAGCGAATCGGGTTATACCATCGAGTTCCGAACAGAGCACTGCGCGCTGTGGTTTGGGGCAGTTCATCAAGATCTAACCCCATCATATAAAGCTGATAACTGAACTCGTGGGTGATGTCGCCAAAACGGCGATGTCTGACATTACCCCAATAGATACCGCTGAGCTCTTCACTCTTTTCGGATGTGATCCCCATGTCGGGTGTCATGGTGTGCGTGTTCATAATGTCGAACTCGTACTCAAATCTAAGCCGAAGCGTTTGGTCACATCAAGCGCGCTATGAACACCATCTTCGTGGAACCCGTTGTACCAATACGCGCCTGCGAAATGCGTATTCTGTTTACCGCAAATTCGATCTCGCTGTTGTTGTGCGTTGACCGTGTTGGAGTTCAATACTGGGTGGTGATATACAAAGCTGCGAATGATTTTCTCTGGGTCGATGGCTTCGCTTTGATTCAAGGTGACGCAGAAGGTGTCTTGGCTTTCGATGCCTTGCAGAATGTTCATGTTGTAAGTCACACAGGCAGGTCGTTTACTGTCGCCATCCAACATGTAGTTCCAGCTTGCCCAAGCCAGTTTTCTGTCTGGTAATAAGCGAATATCGGTGTGCAGAACCACTTCATTGCGGCTGTATGGGATCTCGCCCAGTACCTGTTGCTCTTGCTCTGTCGCATCACCAAGCAGATGTAAGGCTTGGTCTGAGTGACAGGCAAAGATTACTTCGTCGAAGTTTTGTGTGCTGCCATCTTCAAATTCAACCGTGACACTCGTTTCTTGGCGAGTGACTTGTTTAATCGATGTATTCAGTGCAACAGGCTTACTCAAACGTGAAAGGATAATTTCAACGTAAGAGCGCGACCCTTTAGGAATCACATACCATTGTGGACGGTTCGCGATGTCGAGTAGCCCGTGGTTGTAGAAGAATTGAATGAAGAATTTAAGCTCAAATTCTTCCATCTCCTCTAAGCTTGTCGACCAAATTGCCGCGCCCATAGGTAAGATGTAGTGCTGGCTGAAAAAATCGGAAAATTGATTGTCGCGCAGGAAGCTGCCCAAGGTAACATCCGGTGTGAACTTATTGCTTTCGAATTGAGCCTTACACAGTTTGTTGAACTTGAGAATGTCAGATACCAAAGACCAAAATTGAGGTTTGAAAATATTACTTCGTTGAGCGAACAGAGTGTTGATGCTGTGGCCGTTGTATTCAAACTTAGTCGCTGTGTTGTGAACGCTAAAGCTCATCTCGGTAGGTTGCCTTTCAACACCGAGTTGTTCGAGTAGCTGATTGAAATTTGGATAGGTTCGATCATTGAATACGATGAAACCGGTATCTATCGAAAACGCCGAGCCTTGATGTTCAATATCAACGGTGGCGGTGTGGCCCCCAACATAATCGTTTTTTTCGAATACGGTCACATCGTGGTGCTTATCTAATATGTGTGCGCAAGTGAGTCCAGAGATACCTGACCCAATAATGGCGATTTTCTTCATTGTTATACCATCCTTGAAGCGAGTTTTTGCCAAACTGGAGTTGGAAGCATTCTTAGTAGCTTCATCAACATGATGAATCGTCTTGGGAAATCGATTTCACTCTTTCCTTGAGCAATACCATTTACGATTCGCTGAGTTGCGGCCTCACTACTAATAATCATAGGCATAGAGAAAGTATTTCGCTCGGTTAATGGCGTTTCAACAAAGCCTGGGTGCACAATTGAGACATGAATATTGTGCTCGGCCAGATCAACCGACAGTGTTCTGCCTAAGTAGGTGAGGGCTGCCTTTGAAGCGCCATAAGCCTCGGCTCTTGGCAAAGGTAAAAAGCTGGCGCTGGAGCTTACTAAAACCAAACGGCCGCCGGGCTTGATGTTTTTTAACCAGGCTTTAAGGGCGTAGCCAATTGAAATTAAGTTTATGTTGATGACGCGCTCGAAAAGCTCGGCATCAAAATTCACTGGGTCGTCGATGTACTCACAATCACCCGCGTTTAGAATCAGTAGATCGAGCGGCTTGTCTTGGTCAATTTCTGGGAAGTTGTGGTAATCGGTCAGATCGAAACAGAGCGGTGTAATTGATGAATGCACGATGTCTGTCTCGTGAGAATCAACTAATGCTTGCAGCTTGTCTGAGTTACGGCCACAAGCAATCACCTGATGCCCTTGTTGAGCGTAATCGATAGCGAGTGATTGGCCGATACCTGAAGTCGCGCCTGTAATCATAATACGCATTATCTGCTCGCTCTCTTTTTGATGGATTTAATCGCGCAGCCCAGTACTGGAATGTGTTCGTACAACATAGAACCGACGTCGAGGTAATCTCTGTGGTAGATCACTTGACCGTCGAGCATCTTGAGATGACTGTGTCCTTGTACTTCGATCGGCTTTTGCCCATTTAATTGCTTGTGAGCAAATTGCATCGTCCAGTAAACCGAAGCTTCGTCGTTCGCTTCGAAAGTGTGTTCGATATGAAAGTAACAGCTCGTTACCTGAGTGTAGAGATTCTCGAAGTAGTGGGTAAGCGACGCAATTCCGCTGACATGATGCAGCGGATCTTGGAATTCGATATCAGGGTGATAAACCGTCTTAAGCACGTCGAAATTGTCGGTTCCGAGTTCTCGATACATGTTGATAAAGTTATCAAGCCATAGAGAGTTATCCATAATATTCGCTCTAATTATTTGAAGAAGGCTAAGGCTCTCAATCGTGCTTCTTTGTGCTCAACGATGGGTTGCCAGTATTCGCTGTTAATTCCGTTTTTTGCAATGTAATCATGTGGAAAATGCACATGCTTGTCAGGAATATTTTGCAGCTCTGGTATGTACTTACGAATAAAAATTCCTTTCGGATCAAACTTTTCACTCTGTGTGATCGGATTGAAAATTCGAAAGTAGGGTTGAGCATCACAGCCAGTACTTGAAGCCCATTGCCAACCGCCATTATTCGCGCTGAAATCACCATCGATAAGGTGCGACATAAAGAAACGTTCGCCCCAACGCCAATCGATCAGCAGGTGCTTGGTTAGGAAGCTTGCCACCACCATTCTGAGCCTGTTGTGCATCCAGCCTGTCTCAACCAATTGACGCATCGCTGCATCAACTAATGGGTAGCCTGTTTTTCCTTCGCACCACGCCTTGAAGCTCGGGTTGTCGTGATACCAATCTAAGCCGTTGTATTTCTGTTGAAAGTTCGCACCTTTAACCAGTTTAGGATGATGGAACATCAAATGCTTATAAAAATCTCGCCAAATCAACTCATTGAGCCAAGAAAAGGCTGGCAACTGAGTATCAAATAATAAGTCAGGCTGTTGCTGAATCAATTGAATCGCTAACCAACGAGGGCTGACTGCGCCGATAGCCAAATATGGCGAAAGACCAGACGTGCCTTTGACCGAGGGAATGTCTCTCAGGCGCGCATAGTTGTTGACCTTGTTGGCTAGGAAGTTAGGTATCACATTGCCCAGCACTTCTTGGCTTAATGGCCAACGGCTGGAATCAACATGAGGAAAGTCGAAATCATACTCAGCGGAGATTCTTAAAGCTCTTAAGTCGTTAGAAAGCTCTTCTTGTGAACGTTGAGTTTGTTGACGCTGTGTTTGTTGAAGCTTAGCGGGTGCGACAAGAGCAGGGCTACAGGTGATGCCTTTCGCCTGAACTTCTTTTAGCCACGCGTTCTTAAAGGGCGTAAAGACTTTGAACATTTCGCCCTGTTTATTCAGCACGCTACCTAATGGCAGCATAACGTCACAGTCGCTTATCTTCAGGTTTAGGCCGCTTGTTATCAGCTTTTTATCGCGAGTTTGTTCATCTACCTCAGGCTCTGAATTTGCATATACGCACTTCGCATCAAGTTGTTCGTATAATTCGATGAGCTGTCGGGCTTGGTCATCAAAATCGCTGGCTTTGAGGTGCAGTAATGAAATCCCAAACTTAGCGAGCTGGGATTCGAGCTGTTTTAGGTGACGATAGATGAAATCGGCTTTGATTGGTGCAAGGTGGTGTTGCTGCCATTGCTGTGGTGTTGAAATAAAAACGGCGATAGACACGCCGTTTTCAACTGCCGCGACGAGCGCTGGGTTATCGTGAATCCTCAGGTCTCGTCTTATCCATAGAATGTTGCTCAATATCCGTATCTCAGTTTAAGTTCTTGTGGGTGAGGGTTTAGGTAAACCTGTGACTCCAAGTACTCGTTTGGGTATTCCATTAGGTAGTGGTTTATCAACGTTAGGGGCACTAGCAGTGGAATTACGCCCTCTCTAAATGATGCAATCTGATTGGTGAGCTCTTGCTTGTGCGTGCTGCTCAATTGCTTCTTAAAGTAACCTTGTAAGTGATGCAGAGTATTGGCGTGACTGCCTCTATTGGCGTGATGCGATAACGCCGTCATCAAGCCTTCGATGTATTGAGCCGCCAATTCGTCAATCTCTAACTCATTACCCGCTAACAGTTTGCCTAAGCTTTTGTAACTCTCAACGTGGTGACACATTACCAAGTACTTGTGTGCACTATGGAATAGGATCAGCTTGTGCTTTGTTACACCTTCATCCACAAGATCGAGCCATTTTTGGTAAGTGAATACTCGAGTCATGAAGTTTTCACGCAAAATGGGATCGTTAAGGCGGCCGTTTTCTTCAACGGGAAGTAACGGATTAGCGTCCATAATTTGTTGGGTAAACATGCCTACGCCAGTCGATTCAGAGCCGCGACCATGGTGGTGGTACACTTTCACTCGCTCCATGCCGCAAGTTGGGCTCTTTTGGCAAACAATGAATCCAGCAATGTGCTGGTTGTTCTTCGAGTAGTTTTGACCGAATTCGATCAGCTCCTGGGTTACATCACCAGAACCGTCTGGACGGGAGACGTGAATGATATCGTCTAACATCCGTGTCTGACGAATAGTTGGGCGAGGCGTTGGCAGTCCAACTCCCATTTCAGGGCATACCGGCTCAAGTTCTACATAATCTGCAAGATCGTCTGTGCAGAAGCGAGAACGTTTGTGTCCGGTATCGAACCGAACTTTATGACCGGCGACACATGCACTGATGCCTATTTTTATTTTCTTATCCATTGGTCAAATCCTCACGTTCATTGCTCATCGTTATTCTTATGTTATGTGGTTTATTACTTATTTCGCGTTGCTTTAGTTAGGTTATTATTTTTCTACCTAGCCAACTTGACGCGTCAAGTAAATGTACTCAATCTAATAAATGTATTTACCTAATGGATTGAACAGTTGACTCACGCCTTTAGTGAAGTACAAGGCATCACTTGAAACCGTTAAACACACACATCCTTCTTTAGTAGCCGGTTGGTGAGTATGATTGCCATCTAGCCAGATGAAGTCGCCTTTGTTGTAGACCCCCATCTCGTCTTCGAAGCTACCCTCTAAAAGAAGCGTGATCTCGAAACCTCTGTGAGTATGGCAAGGCACTTGTCCGTCTTTATCGATATGCAGCAAACTTGTGTGATGTGCTTCGTCATCAAAGTCGAGTCTTGCGCGTGAAATTTTGCCTAGGTTCATCCAGTCTTTTCTCGCCACTGAATTTAGAGCGCGAGGGATAGTGAATGTGGTGTCTGCAACGGTAACTTGTTCTACCTTTGACTCAACTTCCACTGCTTGAGATAAATCAGCAGTGATTTGATCAATCGCGTCGAAATCAAAGCCCATATCGTCCATTGAGAAGCTATTTAGGTCATCGCTTGAAAATACTGAATCCGCGTCGAATACGTTATTCGCCGCTTCAGCGGTAAGCTGCTTAACTTGCTGTTGGCAGTGTTCACACAGTTCTACGTGACTAGAAACAATCAAAGAAACAGAGTCTGCGAGCGTGCCATCGACAAAATCTTTCAAAATTTCAGCATTTGGGTGATGTTTAATCATGACTTTGTTCCCCCATATGAACCTTAAGTTTGGCTAAAGCAAGTCTTAGACGTGATTTCACGGTTCCAAGTGGGACGCCAAGTTGCTGAGCGAGTTGCTCTTGAGAGAGCTCTTGAAAGTAAACACCTTTGACAATAGTTTTCTGGGCCAGAGGCAGCTTCTCTATTTGGGTCATTACGTGTCGGCTCATCAAATGATCGCCAAACGGTAATTGATCACTCTGAGATTCCGCAACCATCGCGTCGATAGGCCAGATGTCGTCTGCGATTGTTTGTTCAGCCTTTGCTTTTACTTTGCGCAACATATCAAAAGCAGCGTTTCGCATGACCGTGTAGACCCAAGTCGTCGCAGCGCCTTTGTCTTCTTTATACAGATGAGCTTTCTTCCAAACGTTGGTCATGGTGTCTTGAACTAGCTCGTTTGCAGCAGCTTCACCACCTAACTTGCTAATTCCGAAACGCTTTATCTTGGGAGCAAAGAACTTGAACAAACAGGTAAATGCCTGCTTGTCTCTGTCTGTACCAACCAAGATCAACCAGCTTGAAAGCTCTGCTGGAACTTTGGATTCGGTCGTTGTTTTTTTGTCTGGGATAATGACATGCTCCTTGCCTTTCCCTGAACTTCTACTTTCGACTTGCATAGTAAATAACCATCATGCGAATTTGAGAGGCACTACGTGTAAGTTGAAGGTCGGGATCACTTAAATTTAAATTAATTTCCACTATACAAAATTATAGTGAAGAAAAATGCTTATTGCCCCGTGATGATTTGATTCAAAAAAGGAACTAGAGACGGAAAACTAGCAGGCTCAGTAAATTCTGTTTTCTTTTCCAATGGGATAGGCATCATTTCGAGCAATCGTGCACAGATCCATTGAGGACTCTCGAAATCTGGAGTGGGATAGAGTGTTCTTATCGAATCGTGGTCGCGAAACAACTGAACCAAAAATGCGGTAAACACGTTTGGCACTTGATATTCATGGGCTGGCCAGTGGGGCAACAAGCTGAACTTGCTTTTAATTAAGTCATCATTGTCTCGAAACGAGTCATGAAGTTGCACCAACTTTTCGCCTTCGACATCAATTTCCAATATCTGGTCATCCGACATATTGAAGTCGACGATGTTCACCTTTGTTCCCCAAGAACTGAGATGATCAGGGTTCGAGTTGTCTTGAGTGGAGATAATGAAACCATCGCTCTGCGCTGCGTGAGCGACCATCGCGAGATACTTTGGCTCAAAAATGCGCAGTCTTTGTCTGCCTCCGGGGAGAAGGAAGATAGGGAGAGGAAACACAGCGAGCTCGAGAGAAGACTCTATGGGTGTTTCTAGTTCGGCGTCTGTCGGCGTGGTCTTCCTCGGTGAATTCGGCACATAGCACTCCTTAGTTCAAATGTGATTTGAGAAGATATACGCGGGGAGGGTGGTGTTCGATCAATTCGCTTCGGCTTATGTTTACAAAGGGATAGGTATTTTGTTGCACCTGTTCATAAATTCATTGTTTTTACCTTTTCTCATACGCGTCATTAGGTAATATGTGTACAAATAGTAAGCGAATGGGTGGTCGCAAGACGATGCTTCTATCTGACGTTCTTCTATACCTAACATTGCATCAAAGGAATGGTCATGATTGTTATTTATGGTATCAAAGAGTGCTTAAATCCAATTAAGTTGCAGCTCTCTAATGTGTTGCAGCAGTGCTTGAACAGTGAGATGGGTTTACCCGATGACAAGCGAGCACATCGATTTGTGCCATTGGAACGAGATGACTTCTTTTACCCGGAAGGAAGAACAGAAGCCTATACCGTCATTGAGATCAACATGATGGAAGGTCGGGCGGTAAACACCAAAAAGCGCTTAATCAAGAAGATATTTTCTGAGATAGAGAAGCAGTTAGCTATCTCTCCAATTGATATCGAAATCACCATTAAGGAACAGCCATCGCACTGCTGGGGATTTCGAGGCATGACGGGCGATGAAGCTCAAGATCTGAAATATAAAGTGAAGGTCTAGGGTTTAAACTCTTAACTCTTAACTCTTAACACGTAAGACTTAAGCCAACCTATCGGGTTACGGCTTTGGAATTTGATGCCAAAGCCGTTTTGTCTCGTTCTCGACACTAACCTCTAAGCATCTAAGCATCTAAGTATCGTCACTCTCTTTTAAATACTGATGCCAATTTTCATTGATCACGTCAAAGTGCTCGACACAGAACTCTTTCCTATCTTTCAAATAGTCGTTTTCCACTTCATCGAGCAAGTTTTTATAAGCATCGGGGTCGCTGCCATACACCAAGCATAACGTGGAGAAGTAACGCTGCAGATCGAAACTGTGCTCGTCGATGTATTCCCCTAAGTCGTAATACTCCGGGCGGTCTTCTGACTCGAAAGCGAACATGTCTGCTGCGCTGATCGCGGCATCGGCGCCATGTTCCACATAGTTAAGTAATAGGATGGTTGCTAGGTTGTCTACCGCATCTTCCTCTTTGCCCAAGATGGCAATCTTTTGGTCTTCAATATAAGCATGCCCAGCTTCGTGTAGCAGGGTGTGTAGCAAGGTATCAATAGCGCCGGTTTGCGCAGATTTACCATACTCTTTTTCATATTGGTTCTGCTCAAAGTAATTGAGTGACTCAGCGTAAAAGCGGTAAGGGATCAGCACTTGATGGGTTTGTGGATCGTAGAGCGGTCCTTCCTCCCCGCCATATTTAATGGTTAACGGCTTTTCAAACATGAAGAGTTGGCTTGATAGTTCAATCACGGTGTCATTAACGCCACTGCTTTGAATCTCGCGTTTGAGCTGCTCTTCTTCGGCATTTTTCGGTGCAAAGTATTCGACGATTAAGTTACTTTGGGCTGTTTGTTCACTAGATGCATAAGTTGCGGCAAACATTGAACTCAGGGCTAGGCTACAGGTCAATGTTCTTTTCAATAATGTCATCGGCTATCCTTGTGATTACGCTACGAATCAGAGTCGTTGCAGGAGTGGATACCCCAAGCTGTGTACCCTGAGTTAGTTACTACGTTAGAGTATAAGTTTAGACGGAATTTTGATGCATCGAGGACTGCAATTTTTGAAGTAGGCGCTATCCTATCAATAAAAAACCGTTTAGATATTCGTCATAAAGAATAGGTGAGCTGAATGAGTGGTGTTCGTGTGATTCGGTTTTGTTGGTAATTAACAGATAAATTTCGGTTCAACAGAACCCTTGTGCTATACTCCGCGCCCCAATCCGAATTGGCTTGTTAAATCTTAGGAAATTATTATGAGTGTTAAAAACGAACTTCAACAAATTAACAACCGTCTAGACAAGTGTCGCCACAAGTTAGATGCTGCTAAAACTCGTAATGATCGTCCTGTTGTTCGTCAGTTCGAGGAAGAGATTAAGAAGCTAACTAAGAAAATTGCCCAGCTTAAACACAAAGAAAGCTACGATGTGAATCAAGAGCGTAAATCTCTGATTGATATGCCATTTAGCCGCGAGATTACTAAGGCTGAGCAAGCGGATATGGGCAAACTTAAGAAGTCTGTAAAAGGGCTTGTAATTGTTCACCCAATGACAAAGATCGGTAAAGAGCTTCGCATTGAGGTTATGACTGGTTACGCACCGAAAAAATTCTAATTACCAGCGATGGTGATGAAAGAGGAGCTAGCAATAGCTCCTTTTTGCTTTTTTAGGTATTGAAAAAGCAGAATCAACGGCAAAAATACTCACGCCGTTTTTAACTTTTTGGAGGTGATTGTTGTCACAAATCCTTTTATCTCCTATAAAAGTTAACGTGCTACTAACATGGCACTAAGCGACCGCAGTAATGTGTTCGTTTTCTAATCCACAATTTCTCTCCAGTTTGCAATAAATATAGGTAGAGCAGCACAAATAATTACAGATAAAACTAGACTCATTAAGGAAGATGAGAACGTAAAAAAATAGAGGTTATATGAATCAATTAATTTCAATTGGACCACTAGAATCCTTCCTAATCGCGATTAGTGTTTTGTTTCTAGGTCATTTCGTCAATGCAAAGCTTCCGGTTCTCAAAAAGTACAACATCCCAGAGCCCATTGTCGGCGGCTTGATTGTCGCTTTTGCTATTACAGCCCTGCACTTTAATGGCCTTGATCTTGAGTTTTCTTTGCCCTTGCAGAACACCTTCATGTTGATGTTCTTTGCAACGGTCGGCCTTGCGGCTAACTACACGCAGCTGATGAAAGGTGGTGCCAAAGTCTTCCTATTTTTAGGGGTGGCGTCGGTCTACATCATTATCCAAAACGGTGTAGGCGTAACCTTAGCAACGGCACTAGGCCTTGAACCCTTGATGGGTTTGATTGCTGGCTCTATCACGCTTTCGGGTGGCCATGGCACAGGCGCGGCTTGGTCTCAAACTTTTGCAGACACGTTTGGCATTGCAAATACGTTAGAAATCGCAATGGCTTCAGCGACCTTTGGCTTGATCATCGGTGGTATTATCGGTAGCCCAGTGGCGCAAAAGCTGATTGACAAAAACCAGCTTGAATCTGAGTACGGCACTGGCACGCAAACGCACGAACGCTTCCCTGAACTTGTTACTTACAACGAGTATGAAGAAGACAAAGTGACGGCGAAGAAGGTGATTGAAGTGTTGTTCATCCTTCTTATCTGTATCACGGGTGCGAGGTACCTAGAGCAGTGGGTGGCGACTTTTGAAATTTCTTGGTTGATGATTCCTGACTTCGTTTACGCGTTGTTTATCGGTGTGTTCATCACTAACGTGTTTGAAGTGACTAAGCTGCATAAGACTGACAGCGAAACGGTCGATATTCTTGGTACGGTGTCATTGTCACTATTCCTAGCAATGGCGCTAATGAGCCTTAAGCTTTGGAACATCTTTGATCTTGCGATTCCGTTCTTGGCTATCCTTGCGGTTCAGGCGGTTGTGTTAGGTATCTTCTCTTACTTTGTGACGTTCAAAGTAATGGGTTCTAACTACGACGCAGCGGTTATGGCGGGTGGTCACTGTGGTTTCGGCCTAGGTGCAACACCAACAGCGGTAATGAACATGGGCTCTTTGGTGAATCGATACGGACCATCGCCACAAGCCTTCATGGTGGTGCCAATTGTTGGCGCGTTCTTCATTGATATTGTTAACTTGATCATCCTGCAAGGGTATATCTCGTTTATCGGTTAATGTTCGCCTTTGCTTAAGTGCGATAAGCTCATCGCACTAAGATGAATACAAGAAAGCCAGTCTGTTGACTGGCTTTTTTATTGCTTGCTTATACTCGAGTTGCTCTAGTATAAGCATCAAATTTTCCCGAATTTGATGTGCATTTTTGTGTTGAATATAGCCGATCTATGTAATGCGTCGACTGCTTTTACACCTTTGTACTTATGCTGGTGAACTTATTTGCAACTCCTTTAGTAAAGGAAATGCAGCCTTGATGTGCTCTCCTGTGACAATGAATCCAACCAACTGGTTATCTTCATTGAAGCCTTTGGCGACAATGCCTTTAGGATCGAATCGAGTTTCCCAGCTCTGAGCTGTGTGAATATTGCGCCCTGCCAGCTGAATAGGATAACTCGGTGTTTTCACCTTGGTGATGATATGAGGCAAGCTGAGATTTGCTTCACCCACTTTGAGTTCTCCTTTACCTATAGTCAGCTGCTTAGCCAATACGTTTGCAGACAAAATAGCGGGCTGCAGATAAGCCATCACACGACCTTCGATTTCGGCGCAGTCACCGATCGCATACACATTCTCGGCACTAGTTCTCATGGTGGTATCGACCACAATCCCTTTGTTTACATCTATTCCCGCTTGTGTTGCTAAAGCTATGTTTGGTCTTAGCCCTGCTGCTGCAATCACGATATCAGTTCGTATCAAGCGAGAAGAGGTGGTTTGCAGCCTGACGCCATCAGGCAGATAAGTTGCTCTACACACTGCAGAATCGGTTTCAACGGTGACTCCTGCTTTTGTCAGCTCTCTTTCCAGTTCGAGAGAAACGAAAGGCGGCACAAGACTGTTTAGCAAGTAACTCGCGGGCTCGATGATCGTGACATCTTTCCCTGCTGTTTGGAGGTCAAAGGCAAGCTCGACTCCGATCAGGCCGCCACCAATCACAGCGACACGCTGTGCATCATCGATCTGCGCTTTGTGCTTCTCAAACTCCTCCAGGCTATTGAGCGTAATAGTCGAGCTGCGTTTTAGCCCTTTTGCTGGTGGAATAAATGGTGTGGCCCCCGTTGCTAACACTAACTTTGTGTAGTGGATTGGTTGGCCATCGACACGAATATACTGTTGCTCGATATCTATTTCGCTAACGAGCGCTTTAGTTTTAATAACCACGTTATACTGCTCAGCTAACTGCTGAGCATTATGTACGGTGAGTGTTTCGGGCGTTTGTTCCCGACTGAACGCATGCGAAAGGTTCGGCTTACTGTACTCAACCCCCGAGTCCGCCGTGATCATGGTGATCGCGATATCTTGGTCGAGTTTACGTACCATCTTGATAGTTTGTAGGGCAGCGAAACCACCACCCACAATCACAATGTTCGACATGTTACTTCTCCACAAATACTTCTTTGCCTAAATGACACTCAGGGCAAAGGAAGTCGTCAGGTACTTGTGCCCATGGTGTTCCTGGTTCAACACCTTGGTACGGTTCACCTAATTGTGGGTCGTATACCCATTCACACACTGTACAACGCCAGCACGTGCAGTCTGCCGTGTGTACTGAGTTATCTTGAGCTACTTCTGTTTCCTGCTCTGTCGTGTCTTTGAGTTCGGCAGTGTTTTCTGCAGGTGCAGGTGTGGTTTCAAGCTGTGTTACATTGCGTGATACTTGTTTCGGTGCGCTTACTTCGTCTGCTTCTACACGCCAAACCTCGGCCAGTGTCATGCCGTAATCAATGCATTGACGAAGGGCATCTGTGTCTGGTTTCCAGTGGATGTGTTGTGGTGCACTAACCTCGAAGTTCGCTTCACGTAGGCGAGCATCAATGCGTTTTACAGCGCCACCAGTCCAACCTGAAGACCCGAAGGCTGCTGCTCTTTTACCTGCAAAGCGTAATCCGTGTATCTCTTCAAGTAAGGCTGCGATCTGCGGCATCATCACATTGTTCATGGTCGATGAACCAACGAGCACGCCTTTTGAGCGGAAGACATTGGCAAGGATGTCATTTTTATCGTGCTTAGAAATATTGAACACTTTGATTGCCGTTTCTGGGCTGCCTTTGCGGATACCCTTTGCGATAGCATCAGCCATCATACGAGTGTTGTTCGACATGGTGTCGTAGACAATGGTAATACGATCTTCTTTGTAGGCCTTAGACCACTCGTAATATTGCTCAACGATTTGAGTCGCGTTGTCGCGCCAAATACAGCCGTGAGAAGTAGCAATCACATCGATCGGTACGCCTAAGCTCAGCACTTCTTCAATCTTTGCTTTAACCAGCGGCGCAAACGGCGTCAGGATATTCGAGAAGTAACGCAGGCACTGTTCATGCAGTTCAACTTGGTCTAGTTGGTCGTTGAATAGGTTCTCGTCACAGTAGTGCTGGCCGAAAGCGTCGTTACTAAACAGGATTTCATCACTGGTTAAGTAAGTCGCCATTGAGTCTGGCCAGTGCAGCATTTTCATCTCTACGAAGATAAGTTGTTTTCCGTTACCGACATCAAGAGTGTCACCAGTTTTTACGGTTCTGAAGTTCCAGTCTGGTTGGTGGTGGTGGCCAACAATGGAGTTCACTCCAGCTTCAGTACAATAAACCGGTGTATTCGGAATTTTAGCCAGTAGCGCAGAGAGTGCGCCTGAGTGGTCTTCTTCGGCATGCTGACAAATGATGTAGTCGATCTCGTTGATGTCGATTTCCATCTCAAGGTTTGCAAGGAATTGCTCTGTAAAGCGATGATCGACAGTATCGACAAGTACAGTCCTCTCTTCACGGATCAGGTACGAGTTATAGCTAGTACCTTTGTTCATGTGGTATTCCTTACCATGGAAGTGTTCGGTTTCCCAATCATGGACGCCGACCCAGTGAACATTTGATTTAACGTGAATAGTCATAATGATAATACCTTATTGAAATATCTAAGGTCATCATTGCACTAGTCGTGCCATGTTTTTAAGGTGTTGTTTTTGAATGGTTTGTTTAATTCTCGAGCTTGTTTTTGTGTCTTTATGACATCCTTGGCATTGTGATTAATATGATTCTAAAGTGTCCATTTGACTCGGGTGGTTTTCAATGCTGATTAATAGCCAAAAGACGCGCATAAAAAAGGCCAGACAAGAGTCTGGCCAAATAAAGCAGTGCAATTTATTTGTTAGTTTTTAAAGCGTAGTCACGACTTCATCAAGAGCTAAACGCGCTTTTGGTTTACCGTGGTTGTAGTCTTCGCCGTCTTTGTGGTAACCGATAGCTAGTGCTACATCAACAACGTGGCCTTCTAGCTCATCAGCAAACTCTTCGCTGATCATAGCCGCGTCTACACCTTCCATTGGAGTTGAAGCGATACCAAGGCGAGCAAGTGTGTGCAGTGTGTTACCCAGTGCAATGTACACTTGAGATTTAGTCCAGTTACCGTTGAAACCTGTTTCGTCAGTGTTCATTTCTGCGAATGCGTAAGCACCTAAAAACTGTTCATACATTTCAGCAGGTAGGTGACCAGAGCTTACTTCCGTATCTGCGCGTTTCGCGAATTTCTCTTTAGTGTACTTAGGATCGTGAGCGAACAGGATTGTGTGTGACGCTTCTTTCGCATGTGGTTGGTTAAACTGGAACATGTTCTCGAAAGTGTTGTGGAAACGTTGTTTTGCTTCGTCGCTCTCAATGATGATGAATTTCCAAGGCTGAGAGTTGATAGAAGAAGCTGACAAACGAAGTGCTTCTTTGATTACTTCCATGTCTTCCGCAGAGATGCGCTTTTCTGCATCGTATTTTTTAGCTGTGTAGCGAGTGTTTAGATCTGAAATGATTGGATGAGTCATGTTGAATCCTAATATCTATCAATATAAATGTTGTAGGGTTTTATGTTCGGTAACGTCAACAATAAACGGATAACGCATTTAGGCTAGATCTCTATAGAAGTCGTTTCTAGAACAGTCAGCCTCTAAAAGGCTGAACGCTTAAATGGCTATCGAACATGCCCCAAGAAATCGAGTATCTGCGGTAGCTCAAGTCGATGGGTGTAAGATAATAGAAGAGTTACTCGGGAAAAATAGCGAACATATCAAATCACTATGGTTAATAATGTCCATAATGATTCGATAAGTGTGATCTTAATAGGTTTGAATTGTCTAGATTCAGTCGTTTAGTACGCCTTGATGCCATATTGACGCAATAATGGTGGAAGTACGCTGTCTAGATTTGGGATATCTTCTGGCGTGATTTCGATTAAGCCAAAACCATGCTCTTCATAGATTTTTCTCGTAGTTTCACGTTTATCTTCGGCGATTGGCGCGGAATCGGTTCCCCAAAACTGGATGTACACTTTGCCACTTGGTAGATAAAAATCGCTGATCACTTCTTTTGATATCGGAAGCGGTCGCTCGTACGCATGAACCACTCCTGCCATATAAAGCCAGTTATCGATGATCAGCTCTCCCTTTGATCGAACATAATGCCCATCTAAGCTTCGGTGCTTCGCCTCGAATTTCTGACGAAAACTGGAGAATGACACATCGGTCGAGTGGCTTTCAGCATCATGCCCTAGGAATTCAACAACAGACTGCTTCAAACGTTTATTGCGAACCAATGAATCGTGCCACACCACGAATAAGTTTTGTGTGGCTTTATCTTCTCTCTGTTCACCACCGGCCTTTAAACCTGTCGAGGTAACGTGCCAACCGTCTTCTTCTCTTGTGATCCAACCAAGCTCATTGAGCAGTAAGTTGATTTTCTTTGCGCTGAGTTGAAAGGCATTGCCGAGCTGAGTTGCGGTTAGTGTTTGCCCTGAGAAGGTGTCCAAGTCGATGAGCAGTTTCTCTGGCCATACAATGAAGACACCAAACTTTTTGTGTTTGACATATTCCCCACCAAAGCTTTCCCCTCGTTCGGTCAGCACCCAGCGGTCTTCTGAACGTACGATATAGCCGGCCGTTTTTAGGTCACTGAATAGAGTTTTAGCGTCTATATCTCTCTGTTTAGCGAGAGCCGATGTGGAGATCTTGTCTGACATAGTCTTCTCTTAAGTCGTTATTGGGCTACTGGATAACGTTGGGATAGGAATTACAAAGGAACTGATTACTAGAATAACACATCTATTTTACGCAATTTCGCTCCTTCATTGTTCATGTATTTTGAAGTTTGGGCGCTAGGAAAATCAGAATTTTGAAAAACAGGCATTAATCTGTTTTTGTAATTAAATTACAAAATAACAAGATAAATTCATCTGGGTGCATAGAAAACACACTTGGAATGGCGTTCTTTCATACATGGTTTATAGTTTTTAAGGTGTGCCTTTCATTAAGTGTGATCCGTATCACTAATTATTTTTGATGGTTGAATCCATAAGTGTGATCTAGATCTTGTGTAGATGAGATTTATTATCGTTAATTTTGCTTTGTAATTTTAATTCATGGCGTTTTTGTGATCTAAATCGTTCCCAGTAACCCCTAAGTGTTTTTTGTGTGTGATTGCTATCACGAAAATTGGCTTGGGGTGCATTTTGGAAATGTTGTGATACATTTCAATCAACTTTTGAGCACACATTTTCGGTCATTTGACCAACCAATACACTACGGGGTTCTACCTATGTTATCACCAGAAGCGAAGATCAAGGTTCAAAATTTTGGTCGTTTCTTATCCAATATGGTAATGCCAAACATCGGCGCATTCATTGCGTGGGGTTTCATTACAGCACTATTCATCCCAACAGGTTGGTGGCCTAACGAAACGTTAGCATCAATGGTTGGCCCTATGATTACTTACTTGCTGCCACTATTGATTGGTTACACCGGTGGTAAAATGGTTGGTGGTGACCGTGGTGCGGTAGTGGGTGCCATCACAACAATGGGTGTTATCGTTGGTACTGACATCCCGATGTTCATGGGTGCAATGATTGTAGGTCCACTAGGTGGTATCGCAATCAAGAAATTCGATGAAGCTATTCACGGTAAAGTGAAGAGTGGTTTCGAAATGCTAGTGAACAACTTCTCTGCTGGTATCATCGGCATGATCTGCGCGATCATCGCGTTCATCGTGATTGGTCCTGCTGTGAAAGTTCTGTCTTCTGGTTTAGCAGCTGGCGTTAACGTGATGGTTGAAGCGGGTGCACTACCTCTTGCTTCTATCTTTGTAGAACCGGCGAAAATCCTATTCCTAAACAATGCAATCAACCATGGTATTTTCTCTCCACTAGGTATTCAGCAGTCTGAAGAGATCGGTCGTTCTATCTTCTTCCTAATTGAAGCGAACCCAGGTCCTGGTCTAGGTCTACTACTTGCTTACATGGTATTTGGTAAAGGCAGTGCGAAGCAATCTGCTGCGGGTGCATCTATCATCCACTTCCTAGGTGGTATCCACGAAATTTACTTCCCATACGTTCTAATGAACCCACGTCTAATCCTAGCGGTAATCGCAGGTGGTATGGCTGGTGTATTCACTAACGTAATGTTCAGCTCTGGCCTAATCTCTCCAGCGTCTCCTGGTTCTATCTTCGCGATTCTGTTGATGACACCAAAAGGCTCTTACATCGGCGTGATTCTATCGGTTATCGCAGCAACGGCAGTATCGTTTGTTGTAGCGTCAATCCTTCTTAAAACATCAGCGCAAGATGATGAGGAAGATTCACTAGAGAAAGCATCAGCGCAAATGAAAGACATGAAAGCGTCTTCTAAAGGTGCAGCAACGGGTGCAGACATCAACCTAGCTGACGTGAAAGCAGTATACGTAGCGTGTGATGCGGGTATGGGTTCAAGTGCAATGGGTGCTGGTCTACTGCGTAAGAAAGTAGATGCAGCGGGCCTAAATATCACGGTAACCAACTACGCAATCAACAACCTACCAGCTGATTCGCAAATTGTTATCACGCATAAAGACTTAACAGACCGTGCTCGTAACACCGTACCAGGTGCAATGCACATGTCTCTAAGCAACTTCCTAGACGGCGGTGTATACGACCAGCTAGTTACAGAGCTTACCGACGCTCAAAGTGGTGAAGCAAAAGTAGAAGCTCCGGCTCCTGCAGCGGCTCCAGCACAAGAAGGCAACAAGCTTGCACTGACTAATGACAGCATCTTCCTTGGCCTTAAAGCGACTCAAAAAGAAGACGCAATCAAGTTCGCTGGTGAGCAACTGGTCAAACTGGGCAACGTATCTCCAGAATACGTAGACGGCATGTTTGCTCGTGAAGAGCTTGTGTCTACCTATCTAGGTGAGTCTATCGCAGTACCACACGGCACAATCGAAGCAAAACAGTACGTACAAAAAACCGGCATCGTATTCTGTCAGTACCCTGAAGGTATTCAGTGGGGCGAAGATGAAGACGATATCGCGAAGATGGTTATCGGTATTGCCGCACAAGGCGATGAGCACAACATGGTGCTGATGGCTATTACCAATTCACTTGATGATGAAGACGCTGTGGAATGCCTACAGAACACAACAAACCCTGCTGATGTTCTACGTATTCTCAACGGAAACTAAAAAGCTCTAGTCAAGCTCCTAAGTGAAGGAGGCCGGTATCCCCCTACTGGCCTCATTTTCGGTCTAAATCTGTCTTAACAAGATTCAGTCTGAATAGCTTACTGCTTAATGTCTCTAGTTAATCATCAGGCATGTTGTTGAGCAGTTAGCTATCTAGATTCAAATATTTATAAGGTCAAAATTATGAAAGCGTTACATTTTGGTGCAGGTAATATCGGTCGTGGTTTCATTGGTAAACTTCTTTCTGACGCTGGTATGAAGGTTACTTTTGCTGACGTAAATGAAACGGTTGTTAACGCGTTAATTGAACGCCAAGAATACCCAGTGAAGATTGTTGGTGAAGAGTGCGTTGTTGAAACCGTTAAAAACGTGACAGCAGTAAACTCAGCAACAAGCGCTGTGGTAGATTGCATTGCTGAGTCTGACATTGTGACGACAGCAGTTGGCCCAACGGTTCTTAAAATCATTTCTAAATCTATTGCTCAAGGTATCGAAAAGCGTGCAGCAGCAAACAACACGGCGCCAATGAACATCATCGCGGCAGAGAACATGGTTCGCGGTACTAGCCAACTAAAAGCAGCGGTTCTAGAGCACCTTTCTGATGAAATGAAAGCGTTCACTGAAGAGCACATTGGCTTTGTTGATTCTGCGGTTGACCGCATTGTTCCACCTGCAGAAGCGGGCGAAACAGACCCTCTTGCAGTAACGGTTGAAACGTTCAGCGAGTGGATCGTAGACCAAACACAATTCAAAGGTGATATTCCAAACATCCCTGGTATGGAATGCACTGATAACCTAATGGCGTTCGTTGAGCGTAAACTGTTCACGCTGAACACAGGTCACTTGGTAACGGCATACCTTGGTGTGCTTGCGGGTCACGAGACAATCAAAGATGCTATCGAAGACGACAAAATCCGCGCTGAAGTAACAGCAACGATGGAAGAAAGCGGTGCTGTTCTGATTAAGCGCTACGGCTTTGATCCTGAAGCGCACGCGGCATACATCCAGAAAATTCTTGGTCGTTTTGCTAACCCGTTCCTACGTGATGAAGTTGACCGTGTTGGCCGTCAGCCTATTCGTAAGCTGAGCCCACAAGATCGTCTAGTCAAGCCATTGAACGGTACGCTAGAATACGGTCTTCCTAATGCGCACCTTGTAAAAGCGATCGCAGCTGCGTTCCACTATAAGAATGAAGATGACCCTCAAGCGGTTGAACTTCAGGCAATGTTCGCAGAAAAAGGTTTTGCTGAGACATTAGCGCATTATTCTGAGCTGAATATCGACTCAGAAGTTGTTAAACTAGCGGAACAAGCTTATCTAGCATTGAAATGATAAATCATCAAAGTGCCACCCCGGTGGCACTTTCTTATTGCCGAGCCGTTATGCCAATACAAACTAGCCATGAAACTGAATTACTTGAAGCCCTATCAGAAGCTGAGAGTGCTGGCGCCTGCCTAATGGCTGCTTACGATGCATTGGATGACACGGTAGATGCCGTATTAAAGAATATCTTCAAGAAAGACGATACTGCAATTAAGTTTGTTGTAGAACCTCTTCTTAACAGCGGTGGCCCGTTAGGCGAGATTATGATTCGCGCTAAGCTACTATTAGGGCTTGGTGTCATCAGTAAAGAGCTTTATGACGATTTAGAGGTTTTCGTTACCTTGAAAGAGTGGGCGAAAATACAGGGTGACGACACCAGTTTCACAGAAGTCGACATTATATTTGAGCTTAATAAGGTACACGCGATTCAGCGTATTATGCCAATTGAATATGATGCGGAGATGGTGGAGACCATGTCTGGTCCAATGCTTGAAATGTTTTTGGGGCGACATAATCAAAAAGTGAAGTCGACGATCGTTTTAGCTATCACTGACATTATCACTACCTTGTGCCGAGATAACGCGCTGAGTTCTTAGCTTTCTATTCTTCGTTCACTGTGTCGAGCCTTCACATACATATCTTGCATTTGCTCGTTTGTTTCATTCCAAACTTAAATTGATGGCGGTTTCTCTAGCTTGAGAAATCGCTTTTTTGTATTCACTCCAGCTCTACTATTTCTTTCGAGCTAAGCATGACACGAATTGATGATTCTTATGTCGATTACTATCTGCACCTTTTGTTTTAATCGCTGGGTAGTTTTGTACCTTGACCGCGAATTTCAGGTACAAAAAAAGCCACATTATGTGGCTTTTTGTTTCAACAAAACCTGAGATTATAGGTCTTGGATGTTCTCAGCTTCTAGCTCTTGGAAGTAACGTAGAGTCTTAACTTTTAGCTCTTGTTGAGCTGGCTCATCAGCAACGATGATCGCTTTACGGTGCATCTGTAGAGCTGTAACAGTCCACATGTGGTTTACAGAGCCTTCGATAGCCATTTGAAGCGCTTGAGCTTTGTTGTGGCCTAGAGAAAGGATCATTACTTCTTCTGAATCTAGAAGAGTAGCAACACCGATAGTTAGTGCGTATTTAGGAACTTGGTTGATGTCGCCATCGAAGAAACGAGAGTTCGCGATACGAGTGTCTTCAGTTAACGTTTTGATACGAGTGCGTGAAGATAGAGAAGAACCAGGTTCGTTGAATGCGATGTGACCGTCGATGCCTACGCCGCCCATGAACAGGTTGATTTTGCCGTATGAACGGATTTTCTCTTCGTATGCTGCACAGTGCGCATCGATGTCTTCAGCTTGACCGTCTAGCAGGTTGATGTTTTCTGCTTGGATATCAACGTGGTTGAAGAAGTTCTCGTGCATGAAAGTGCGGTAAGACTCTGGGTGGTTAGGGTCGATACCAACGTACTCATCCATGTTGAATGTTACAACGTGCTTGAAGCTAACTTCGCCAGCTTTGTAAAGTTCAATTAGCTCAGCGTAAGTAGTTAGAGGTGTGCTACCAGTAGGAAGACCTAGTACAAATGGACGCTCAGCAGTTGGCGCGAATTTGTTAATAGAATCTGCGATATGACGAGCAGCCCATTTACCTACTTTTGCTTTGTTGCTTAATGGAATAAGTCTCATTGATTTTGCCCCTAGAAATAAAATTTTATAGTGTTCTGAAACATTAATTCGCATTATAAAATAAGTTGTCGAGTTCCGCTATTGTTTTAGGTCAAGTTTTTGCTTTTTTCGTCATATGTGTGACTGGAACTATCAAAATTGCACAATTATTGTATGGATATTTAGTTACGTTAAACAAGATTAATACGTTTGTCATATAGAGCAATATTGATCTAATTCAGCGCCTGAAAGGGACGGTGTTTCTACGTATTAATAGGTATTGAGGTTTTGATATACTTCGGCGTATTAACAAGCTTTGAAAGTATAGTTGAGGCTAGAAAATAATGATGGCAATGAGGTGCTATCGTGATAAAAGACGGGAGCGGGATAAAGAACGATGAATATCATTGGGATGAATCCCTAGGATATTGAGAAAGAGCCGTGTTTTATTCACGCTATCACTATGAATTATATATAAATATTGGTAAAAATGGACAGTTTGGCTAAACTTATCAATTACAATGAAGATGTGTGTTCGAAGGCAAAAAAAGCCCAAAGTGATGAGGAATCACTTTGAGCGGTTTTACTAATCTTCTAACACTAACTCACTTTCGTATTCTTCCCTAGGCACTTCACCGCGTTTGCAGCCGTTTAGGGTATGAAAGCGACGGCGTCCACGAGCCAGTTGAATGTACTTCAACCAAACACGCTCTAACTTGGACTTTGCCTTATGAGGGTGAGATAACACTTTAATGAAGTGTTTTTCTTCTGCATTGATTGGTGCTAGTTCACCAGTTTCAAGTGCAAGCATAGTGTCACCAAACAAGGTTAGGATTTCCTCTTCTGAAAGAGTAAAATCACCCGACTTAGCGAACCCTCGTGGGAATTTAATGGTGTCATAAAAACGTTTTTTTCCGTGTCGGAATTCGGTCTCAGACATATCAGCCTCAGTAATGTGGTTAGATAGAAATTAGTGTTTATTGTTCACGCGAAAATATTGTTAAAAGGCTAAAATAGGAAACAAAACGTTTTTGCCTTTACGATAAACAATCCTAGATCGGCTAGTTAGCAGATTTATTACAGAGATGTATTTGATGGATGTGAAAGTATTTAGAACCTTTCTTGAGGTTGCAAGGGTGCGCCATTTTGGGCGTGCAGCTGAAAACTTGTATTTAACACAAGCGGCGGTGAGTGCGCGGATCAAACAGCTTGAAGGCTATTTTGATACTCAACTCTTCATTCGTGATCGCAATAACATTAAACTCACATCTTCCGGTGAACGTTTGATTGGTTATGCCGAAGTGATGGTGTCCACCCTACAACAAGCCAAATTTGAGCTGTCGTTAGAGAGTGGTAAAGCCTTGCAGTTAACGCTGGGTGGCACGCCGAATATTTGGGATGCGTATCTACAAAACTGTTTAAGTGTGGTGACCGACTCTTTTGGTGGTTACGGCTTTATGGCAGAGGTGATGGGACGCGAGCAACTGAACCGAAACTTGTTAGAACGAACTTTAGATATGGCGTTCGCGTTCGATCAGATCAAAGCGGAAGAGCTGAACTGTAAAAAAGTGGCTGATTTGGTTTTGGTGTTAGTATCAACACAGCAAGATGATCTGGAATCGGTATTCCAACATAAATATGTGTATGTTGATTGGGGAACGCGCTTCGGTTCAGAACACGCAGAACGTCACCCTAAAGTTCCGGCACCTTATCTTCGTACCTCTACAGCGCGTATTGCCCTCGATTTCATTTTAGAGAAAGGCGGTAGTGCGTATCTTCCGGTTTCTCTAGTCGAACCTTTTATCGATTCGGGTCAGCTGCACAAGGTGAAAGGGGTTGAAGACTGGTATCGCCCAATTTATCTGAGCTACCGCAAAAGCAGCACCTCGGTGGATGCGATCATGCAGGTTGAGAAATTGGTTAATGAGATTGACCCATCGACCGCTTACACGCTGCAACAAGCCGCTGAACAGACGCCAGAGTAATAGCACGCGCAGCCAGCAATATGCTTTGTTGACGAGATAAAAAAATGGCTCCTAACTAGTTGTATAGTTGGGAGCCATTTTTGTTTTAAACCAGAGATGTACTTCTTTTTTGAATTAGAGATCGTTTCTAATTCAAATAAAATCGTTTAAGCCTGGTATACCTAGCCCTATTTAAAGGCTCTATAGTGTTAACACACTTATAGGTTCATTAGATTCTCAATAGACTCTTCGAGAGAGTGTGACATGTACGAATGGATTGTGTGGCCATCCGTTGCGTCAATCTCAATCATAGAAATCCCGTTGTCCGCTTTGTCTTCAAGAAAGCTCAGAGATTGCTCGACTGATTGACTGGTGAGAACCTGTTGGTTTGATAAAACAATACGACATGTGTGTAGAACCATAGCCTTTTCCTTTTTATATTCGATCGGTCTCTGCATCTTGGTGTGCTAAGTACCTATCGTTGACGTTGTGAGAAGAATTTCTTCTCAAGATTAAATTTAGTCGAATTGAATAAAATTAAAACCCTTTTTTGTGATTTATCTAACCTTCGCTTCCGAAAGTGGCTAGCGATGATGCTGGTTCACGGTAAACTTTTAGTTATAGGAACAAAAGCTATGGCAAATGGGAAGAGCACAGAATGTCGAAAAATATTCATCACAATAGTACCTTAACGAGTGAGCAGTGCCATTTGGCTCGATATGCGCGAGATGCTCGCTTTGATGGTATGTTTTTTACAGCAGTGAAAACGACAGGGATTTTTTGTCGTCCGATTTGCCCAGCAAGCCCGCCCAAAGAAGAAAACGTCGAATATTTTTCTCATCAAGCTCAAGCATTGAAAGCGGGGTATCGTCCTTGTTTGCGTTGCCGACCAGACAGTGCGCCTTTCTCTCCGGCATGGAAGGGCGTTGAAACCACTTTTTTACGTGCGATGCAGTTGATTGATAACGGCGCGCTGAATTCAAGATCTATCGTTGACCTTGCAACGCGGTTAGGTATTTCCGATCGTTACTTACGGACCTTATTCAACAATTACATCGGTGTGTCACCCAAGCAGTACAGCCTTTATAGCCAATTGATGTTCGCCAAACAGTTGCTACATACCAGCAGTATGAGCATTACTGATGTCGGCTTTGCGAGTGGCTTTAATAGCACACGTCGCTTTAACGATGCTTTCCAAAAAGAGTTGCAGCTTTCGCCGAGCCAAATTCGACGAACGAAGCCAAGTGACACACTGAGTAATCATATTCAGCTTGGTTTTAATGGGCCTTTAGACTGGAAGCACTTGTTGGGTTTTTATCGACGAAGAATGATTGAAGGCTTAGAAGAGGTTGGCGAAGATTGTTATAAGCGCACGGTGAATGTGAACGGAGCGAAGGGGTGGTTCAAGGCGACTTTAGCCAAAGAGAACCGCTTAGATATTGAGTTTGAGTTGGATGATATAAGCCAATTAAGAAGTTTGATTACGAATATCCGACGTATGTTCGATCTTGATGTCGATATTGTAAAGGTCGAGACTTTCTTTGCGACGATCGATCCTAACTTGGTCGCTAAGAGTGGTATCCGTATTCCTGGCGTGTGGAGTGCTTGGGAAGCCGGAGTGAGAGCGATTTTGGGGCAGCAAGTCTCGGTAACCGCTGCAATTGGTCAGCTCAATTTATTGGTCAAAGAGCTTTCTGAAGCACATGAGGAGGTTAGCTTTCCCATGCCGCAACAGATAGCGAAGGCTGATTTGAGCTTCTTGAGAATGCCGGGAAGCCGCAAAGAGACCTTAAAGCGTTTTGCTGAATACATGGTCGACAATGAAGCTGAGCATCCTTCTAAATGGATTGCGCTAAAAGGCATTGGGCCTTGGACGATTCAATATGCACTGCTTCGTGGTTTAAGTGAGCCTAACCATCTGTTGGTTGGCGATTTAGTGGTGAAGAAGTTTATTGAGCATCGCCCCACCATCAATATAGAGAGTGTTTCGCCTTGGGGTAGTTACGCGACGTTCCACTGTTGGAATCAGTCTTAATAGAAATAGCTATCCACGAACATCAGCAATCCACAAACATCTGAAATACCAAGCTAGGAGATATTATGGCTAACCGATTTACTTATTATGAGAGTCCATTGGGAACCGTGACTTTACAGGCGAACGATCAAGGGTTGCTAGGCCTGTGGTTTGAAACACACACCACTAAGCCGGAACAGTTAGGTGTTCAAGATGATAGCTTTCCGATCTTTGTAGTGGCAATCGAGCAGCTTAATCGCTATTTCTCAGGTGAAACTATCCAATTTTCTGTGCCTATCGCAGCCAAGGGCACGCCATTTCAGCAGTCGGTTTGGCAGGCGCTGACGACCATTCCTTATGGAGAGACTTGGAGCTATGCACAACTGGCTGATGCGATAGGTAATCCGAAAGCCGTTCGTGCTGTTGGCTTAGCGAATGGTAAAAATCCGGTTTCTGTGATTGTGCCGTGTCACCGTGTGATTGGCAAAAATGGCAAGCTGACGGGTTATGCGGGTGGTGTAGAACGCAAACAGCGCTTATTGGTGATAGAGGGCAGAGATCAAGACTAGTAAGCGATTTGGCAACGAGCCTGTCGCGATGCTGGCTGAAGATCACGTACTACTCAATGGTGAAGGCTAGTGGTTCTTAAAATGTGACTTTGCATTAAAATCAACGCTTTCTGGAAAATGTCGATTTGGTTGCATATTCTTTGACTATGTTCTCTAGGCAAGGATGCCCAAATGAATAGCCATCACTCTCTGATAATTGGCTGCAGTAGCGCGCTATTGCTAGCCGGTTGTTTAACCGATACCAGTCGTCCCTTCGAAGTACCACAGCTTGTTCTGTTCAAAGGTATGTATGAGAACGCAGATAATGACAGTTTTCTAGTTTTTGAATCTGGGCAAGTGACTTATCAAACAACGGATAATTCCGTGACTCGAACCTATAGTGTCGAAGGTGATTTGCTCAACATTAAGTTGAATTCAGCGAATAGCCGATCAGATTCTGGACTGGTAATGCGAATACAACACGAAGGCGAGGTGCTAACCTGCAATCGGTGTCCAGCAATGCAGTTAAGCAACGTCTGGACACGTGTTGAACAACCTTTGAAAGGAGCATCGAATTAGAAAAGCCCACCATTTAGCCATAAGTGGGCGGCGATACTGACGGCATATCCAATCATGATTACTGGCATCCATTTCAAGTGGCCAAAAAAGGTGTATTTACCATGTGCCGCTCCCATTAATGCGACACCTGCTGCACTACCAATAGATAACAAGCTGCCGCCAACGCCTGCAGTTAAGGTGATCAGTAGCCAGTTGCCCATCGACATTTGCGGCTCCATGGATAACACGGCAAACATCACCGGAATGTTGTCGACAATCGCAGATAAGATCCCCACCATGATATTGGCCCAAATAGGATCCCATTGGCTATACATCACGCCAGAGGCAAGTTCCAAGTATCCAAGCAGACTCAAACCACCGACACACATCACCACACCGTAGAAGAACAACAGCGTGTCCCATTCGGCATGCGACACTCTTCGAAATACATCAAATGGCACAACAGAACCGAGTCTCTTTAATGCCCCCTCATCATTATTGGCAATCGCCACCGCTTTTTTCTTGGCCAGTGAATTAGGTAAGGTCTTACGCAAGAAATACCCAAAGAACTGTAGATACGCCAGCCCCATCATCATCCCCATGACCGGAGGGAAGTGGAGTACGGCATGGAAAGCAACCGCAGTGGCTATCGTCATGATGAACAAGAACACGATGCGTCTTGCACCACGTTTTAATTCAACGTGTTGATGCACCGTATCGGGTTGGGTTGTTGGAACAAAGTAAGACATGATCAGTGCAGGGACGAGGTAATTCATCACTGAAGGAATAAATAAAGGAATGAACTCACTGAAGCTCACATAACCAGCTTGCCACACCATCAGTGTTGTGATGTCGCCGAATGGGCTGAATGCGCCGCCAGCGTTAGCGGCTATTACGATATTTACACAGGCCAAGTTAACGAATTTAGGGTTGGATCCTGCGACTTTCAGAACCACGGCACACATCAATAGAGCTGTCGTGAGGTTGTCTGCGATAGGTGAGATAAAGAAGGCCAGAATACCGGTTAGCCAGAACAGAGATCGGAAGTTAAAGCCTTTGCCGACCATCCACGCTTGCAACGCATCAAACAGTCTTCTCTCTTCCATGGCGCTGATGTAAGTCATAGCGACGAGTAGGAAAAGTAATAGCTCGGCGTATTCAAGTAAGTTGTGTTCGAGCGCTTGTTTAGCGACTTCAACGAGGTTGTGTTCTTGGTAGGTAAAACCAATGATTATCCAAATCAGGCCAGCCGCAAGTAGCACTGGCTTGGATTTTCGGAGCTTTAGGTACTCTTCCATCATTACCACAATGTAGGCGATAACGAAAATGGTCAGTGATAGGTAGCCGACAAATGAGTTAGTTAGCTTGAGAGGCTCTCCTAACTGAGAGGTAGCCGCACTTGTTACTGAAGAAAAGAAGAATAAAAAGAGAACAGCAGGAAGCTGGATACCTAACATGAATTACGCTCCAAAGTTAATAAGTTATTAACACGCGTAAAAGCGTAGACCTAAATAACCATGTGGAGTGTGATAGATATCTTAATAATTCAATAGATTATAGTGAAAGCAATAGACTGTGATGTGAACGAAATATGGTCTTACATGCTCAAAATTACTGTCTTGAGAACTCAAAGCCTAAAGAAAAAGCCCTACCGGATTCACTGCCGATAGAGCTTATTCGAAATTGCCAATATTATGCAGCATTGAGATCAAACGTCAGTGTTTGTTCTGCAGCACATACTTCAACAGGCCAGCCGTAGGATTGGTATTCCAGCGCCAGTTTGTCCGCTACTGCGCGAGATACCGTTGCAGTGATCCACATGCCCTTGCCCATTACTTGATATTTAAGCGTTCTCATTTCCATTGTAATCACCGTTTTCCTTCAATATTGGCTGCGCGAAGTCTATAGCACCTCTGAGGGCTGAAATTTCGAATCAAGCTCAAATTCTTTATAAACGGGCTCACCGTTTTCGCTAGGCTCAAAACTCAATCAACTAAGGGCAAACGGTTGCACTTTGGAAGCGAACTCACTCTTTAAGTCTCTGTATTATAATTGAATTAAAATTAAACAAAACACCATGTAAGAGATCACTTACATCATTATCAGAGATCTGATTAGGTAAAAACTCTCACTAGAAGCCAGAGTTGTGTGTTGATTGTGTGCGTTTTTGGTTGCGGTGTTGAAGCAAGGTTTGTTTAGTTTTGTATGTGAAATATTCTAATTTATTTAGCGTATGGTCCTGCTTTTAAATCCAAGTCACAGTTTTATATGTTGTTGTGCTTCTTTTATTCAAACCGATACGCTATTTGATTTTGGTCATTAACCTTTTGCTCATTAGTTTGCACTATCTATACGTGTTCTGTTCCACATAAACGAGATGTATAGAGGTCCTTATGACGAATCCAACCAAAACCGATCGTAAAGTCACGATCGGTAGCTATATCGCACTCGCATTCGCGATTGTGTTCTTTTCAGGCTTAATGCAGTCCAATGAATGGTATGGAGTGTTCGATTTTACAACGCTCAACGGTTCATTCGGTAAGGTCGCTTACGATGTGAGTGAAACGGCTGATGGTATTCAAGCGGCAACGACGTCATTGCGTGGTAAAGGTGGTAGTGGTGCTCGCGACGGTTTCATTTTTGCTTTGACACTTATTCCGACCGTGATGTTTGCACTGGGTATGATCAACGTACTTGAGCACTATGGTGCGCTGGATGCGGCTCGCAAACTGCTGACACCTCTACTTCGCCCTCTGATGGGTATTCCGGGTAACTCTGGCTTGGCATTGATTGCTTCTCTGCAAAGTACTGATGCGGGTGCAGCGATGACGCGTCAGCTAAAAGACGAAGGGCATTTAACTAAGCGTGAAACCGATGTCTTTACGATGTTCCAGTTCACCGCGGGTGCCGCGATCGTTAACTTCTTCTCGTCGGGTGCCGTGTTGTTCACTCTAACCGCGATGGATGGCTCTTTGGCAGTAACCTCGTCAATTGGTCTTGCTGTGGCAGTGATGTTCATCTTCAAGTTTGTTGGCGCGAACCTATTCCGCATTTACCTAAATATTACTGAAGGCAAAGAAGACAAACCAAAATCAGACAAAGAACAAAAACTGGAAGAGGAAGTAGCATAATGAGCGAAGTTAAAGCAAAGAAACCTATGGTTACTGATATTTTCGTTGAAGGTGCCAAGAAAGGCTGGGTTATTGCGACCACCTCGACCGTGCCAAATGTTCTGATGGCGTTTGTGATTATCAAGGCATTGCAGATTACGGGCGCGTTGGATCTGATGGGCAGCGTATTTGCTCCAATCATGGCGGTATTTGGTTTACCAGGTGAAGCGGCAGCGGTGTTGATTGGCGCGTGGATGTCGATGGGTGGCGCAGTAGGTGTGGTTATCACGTTGTTTGACCAAGGCATCTTGAACGGCAACCACATTGCTATTTTGGCGCCAGCTATCTACCTGATGGGTTCTCAAGTGCAATACATGGGCCGTATCATGGGGCCAATCGGAACTGAAGGTCGTTACATCCCAGTGATGATCGCGATTTCGGTACTGAACGCATTTGGCGCGATGTTCTTGATGAACATCATCCTATAGCCCGATTTCTGAATCTTTATAAGCTTTAGAAAAAGGAAAACCCGTTTGGCTTTCACCAAACGGGTTCTGTTCTTTTTCGTAGCCATCCTGCTACTAACGTTGTTACTTATTTTTCAATAAGGTAACGCATGCTCCCTGCATCGTTCCTTGACTTGGCTAAATCCTTTAACCTATCCAATTCATCGCCGTCCTAGCGGTGTCCTTACTAACTCATCATCCTGATAAGTGACTCTATCCTAGAGTATAACTTCCTTGCTGATAACTCATCCGAAGTCATCAAATCTTCGTCCTGAAGATACCTAATCCATTAGGCTTTTTCCTGTTCCTGCCAACTCCCTGTCGACATGTATATTAAACACTCTGGAGGCTTCTCCGACAATCTACCTCAAGTAAATAATCTGAAGGCAAAGCTAAGCAAAACTGTGCGGACTCATACAAAACAAGGGCTTGGGTTTGTAATCTAGGATTTTTCTGCGAAGCTTGATTGTAATCTCTTACGTTTGTTGTGAGAGATCTCTTACACATGTGCGGGCGTGAATGCTCCTTGTTTTCTGAATACAGATACGTTGAGGTAGTCCGCCGAATAAACTAACCAGTAGGAAATGATAATGGTTACAGCGTTATATGCTTCGTTGCTTACGTTAGTCATGTTATGGCTTTCCATTGAAGTGATTAAGCAAAGAAGAAAGAATCAAGTAGCACACGCAGATGGTGGTGTTGAATCGTTACAAGTGGCTCGTTCCGCTCAAAGTAACGCAATGGACTATATTCCGATTACCGTGATACTGATGGCGTTGCTAGAGTTCAACGGCGCCAATGTATGGCTGATTCACGTTATTGGTATTGCTTTTGTTGCTGGTCGTATTATTCATGGAAAAAGCATTCTTGTTCGTAGCCTGAAGGGAAGAAAGCAAGGCATGTATTTGACCTTTGCCAGCATGGTGTCTTTAGTTGTTCTAAACTTGATTTATCTCCCGTTTGATAAGCTTATGTAAGGACAAGCATGGCGCTACGCCTCCCTCCACCATGGATGATTGTATTAACAGGTTTAGTGCTGAATATTCTGGCCATTGTTGTGTCGAGCCTAGTGCTCGACAAAATGGTGGTTGAACAAGCCCAGTATCGAGAGCGCCAACAGGGCAATGTCTACTCGATTCAGTTGGCTTGGAATACGATTGAAACCTTAGAACGTAAGCGTGAATCTATGTTGCTGCACATGGATATTAGTACTTCTTCAAGTTCGGCGGTGACGCCGGAATTAGAAGAAGCGAGGCGCGGTCAGCTTGGTGCGTGGGTCAGTGGCGAAGTTCCAGAGATTACTGTCGAAAACCTTTCTCAGATCATGATGCTGATTAACCAAGCTCAGCAATCGCAACGCATACGCATCGATGACTTCTACCTTGATAATCTAACCTTATCTGAACTCCTCCAAGCTCTTGAAGAGCAGATGACCCTCTATAAAAATATCGCGCTCTTTCTTCAGATCTTTGGTTTAGCATTGATTCTTGCGCGTGACCTAGCGAGACGAAATTAACCGTTCTACAACTGCAGCCAAACCTGATGTTGAGTTATTTGTCGAGATTAGGGTGCTGTTGCCCTTGGTACTTTGGAAGCTGGTCTTTAAGCTTTTTGAAGGTACTGAATGCGTTATTAGCTGATAAGCGGTTCATTAACCAGTCAGGCAGGATACCGCCCGCATTCGCATATGCCGTATAAGTGATGTGAGTCAGGCCATTGGTTAGAGGCTGTAAAACCCAAAGCGCATCGACCTCGTTGATTCGAATATACCCAGACTCTTTAGCCAAGTAATTGGATGCATCTTTAATGGTTAAGGTGAATTGACCGTCTTCTACTTCATATTTCGAATACGTCACCATATCACGGTCACGAGCTGGCCAAGGAGCTTTGAACTGGGTATAGACGATATTCTCATTACTAGAGATCTGCATTAATACTTCACTGTGCGACACATTGTCGATCCAATTCGGCACGTTATCGCTGTCTTCCAACAATAAGAGAAAACCTGAGTAGCTCGTCTCGACCTGCATTTGGGCTCGAACTTCAACAAGACCATTCCCATGATTGCGCTTATGAATGGTGATGCCATTTTCACTTTTGACGAACTGCCACGGAGTCGCATAAGAGAGGGCTGAAAATAGACAGAGTCCAAGTACCAAAATCCTAGGTAATATCATTATTCTTCCATGAAATGAAAAGCTTATCTTCCATGATTATAGAATAAAAATAGGTTGGATTCGCGTCGTAAGATGCTGCGTATTGAATATGGTTATTTGATATTGGGAAAAGCGGAAGACAGAGGTCTTCCGTTTATAGAAGGGAGGGTAGTGGCAATTTATCTAGAGCTTATAGGCTTCAACCGTTTTTATAGTGGTCCAATTGCTGTCGGCATCTTGGATGAATTCTTGGGTATTCTCTAACCAGCGTTTCTGAACCGATTTGTCTAAGTTCAAGTACAACTTCCCATCTTCCACCTTCCAAGCGAGAGGGTCAGTTTCAAACTTCTTACCCATTGCCACACCAAATGCGCAGTAACCGCCATATTGAGGAGCATAGGCTTCTGGATTGGCTCGAAATTCATCTCTGTTTTCACTGTTCGCAAAGTTATAGATCGCATTCTTATAGGTCGCTGTGAACTCTGATGTACCTTTTACTGGTCCTTCATTGGCAAAGTAAGCAACAGGGTCATAACCTTTAATCGCGAGGTCATTGCTGTCGACGCTCATATCAAGGTCGGCTGCCATGATGGAAAAGCTGGCACCTAATAACGCGGTCATTAGAGTGATTTTTTGGCTGGTCGATTTCAAATGTGACATATCAAGTTCCTTGTCAGTATTAGTTAACTTGTATGAAATAAATTAGCTCACTCGTCCGGTCTATAGAGGGACAAAAGAACTAAAAACTAAGCGAATCGTTCGGAGGGTGCATGGATCTGCTTTCACAATTAATGGAACACTTCTCGATACGTACAGGCGTTTTCTATTCAGGGAACTTGTGTGGGGTGTCGTCATTTAACGCGCAACAAGGTAAAGAGGGGCACCTTCATGTACTGAGTGCGGGGGAGTTGAGCTTGTCTAGTGCTCACACGGAACACAGGCAACTGTCGCAACCTTGTATTGTTTATCTGCCGAATAGCACACCACATGCGATTGAAGGTGTGGGAGACGGCGCGGAGGTCGTATGTGCGAACGTAGAGTATCGCTCAGGACAGATGAACCCATTGTTGTCTGCGCTTCCTGATGTGATAGTGATTCCGTTTGTGGACGCACCTAACTTAATGCCAGTGATCGAAGTGTTATCTAACGAGTCGAGCCAAGAATCGTCGGGGCAGCAGTACTTAATGGACAAGTTGAGTGACGCTTTGATGGCTTTGATTTTTCGTCATCTTATTGAGCAACAGAAAATTGATAGCGGTGTTTTCTCGGCTCTTGCACACCCTCGATTGGCTTTTGTAGTGACGGCCATTCATCGATTACCCGCTCGTCATTACTCGATTGCCGAAATGGCGTCATTGGCCGCGATGTCTCGTACTCAGTTTATTGAAGCATTTAAACGAGAAGTGAGTGAAACGCCGGGAGATTATGTGCAAAAGTGGCGAGTATCAGTGGCTCAATCTCTGTTATTGCAAAATAAGCCGATCAATTGGGTCGCTGATGAAGTGGGTTACAACAGCTACTCAGGATTCTCACGTGCCTTTCAACATGTTACGGGTGTGTCGCCGCGCCTTTGGCTAAAGCAAAATGTGTCGTGAAGCGCCAGGCACTCCCCCACTCGGTTTATGGCTATTCGCATCAGGCTGGTCTATGTTTTAGCGGAAATTGTATGTAGTTTGTTCTTTTATCGGAAGAGGGTGTAAAAAGGTGGACTTTATAAGCTCGTTGTAACATCCTGCCCGTCCTATTTTATCTAGACACCAATGAGACGAAGTGCCTGCTGAACATTATTCAGCCTCCCGTATCTCATTAAAGTATTAAGGAGTTCAACTTGAACCTATTTGTAAGAGACCTTACCGTTATCGATTCTTCATACATCTGTGAGCACAGAGGGGTCGTAGGAGATAGTTGGATTTTAGATGTCACCATGTCTGGTGAACTTAATGAAATGAGCATGGTGCTGGATTTTAGTAAGGTCAAAAAGCAGATCAAACAGCTGGTTGATCAACATGTTGACCACCGCTTACTGCTGCCAATGAAAAGCGCTGCAATCGTGTATCAGGCGAGCAAAGCCGGTTACTCTAAGGTGGATGTGTTGCGTGGTGATAAAAGCCTGCACCTGCACTGCCCTGATGAAGCATACTGTTTGATTGATGCTGAAGCGGTCACCATCGAGAGTGTGACCGCTCATGTTTATCATATTCTTCGCGATAACCTACCAAGTAACGTCACAGGGTTAGAGATCACCCTTCGCCATGAAAACATTAATGGTGCGTTTTACCACTATACCCATGGCTTGAAAAAGCACGACGGTAACTGCCAGCGCATCGCACATGGTCACCGTTCTCCTGTCGAAATTGTGGTTGATGGTCAACGTGATGAACAACGCGAGCAGGCGTTTGCTCAGCGCTGGGAAGATATTTACTTAGGCTCTAAAGAAGACCAAGTTTCAGTTTCATCACTTAACCTGAGTGAACAAGCGAACAGTGTTAATGATGAAAGTCACTATGGCTTCCGCTACACAGCGCCACAAGGCGAATTTGAGCTAGCGATTGCTAAGAGCGAAACGGAAATCTTACCAACCGATACCACGGTGGAATTACTGGCAGGCTACATTGCGGATCAAGTAACCCCAAGTTTGGTAGAAAACCAATCACTACAAATTGTGGCTTATGAAGGGGTAGGTAAAGGCGCGATGGCGTTCCGATAACACCTCACGAGAGAGAGTCTCAGTTCTAATATGATGAAAGAAAGGCAAGATATTCAGTTATCTTGCCTTTTTTTTTGTGGCTCTTTAAAACTGATTTAGCGGATAGTTTTAGGCACAAACACTAGGGCGTGTTGATCTTTTGAGCTGATTTTTGCAGCGAGTTGCTGGGTATTTATACAAGGCAGAGGCATCGATGTGTAGCTAGCCTACATGAGAAGCCGATAACGTAGTAGAAATGACCAGCAAACGCTGCCCGAAGGGTTCGAGCTGGGTGCCCCCGCAAAAAGCGTTTTACTCTTTGTTGAGGGAGATTTGCTTAGAATGACTAGGCTATTTCTCCCTCGCCGCGATTAAAACGCTTTTGACTAGGCGTCCCCATCCGAACAAAATTTAACCGCGAAAGGTCAACACGCCCTAGCGAAGCAGCACGTGTCGCAGTGGCGTTTTCTCGATTCCAGCAACCAACCCAAAGCTCAACAATACGGTGCCAAAAAATACCGTAACGTCTTTTGCCAATTCCGTAATGCCTAAGATTCCACAGACATTGAACAATACGATAATGATCAGTAAATGGCTTACGTAGATACCCAGCATGCGATTTGAAATGGCACGAACCCAAGCGTAATTGCCGATGTTTGGATTTGCTAAAAGCCACATGAACACACCAATCCCCCATAAAGCCGTACCAAATAAGAAATCGTGAATATTAAAGGCGATATCAAACTGGGTTAACCATGCTGCTTCTGAAAAATGGATGATCATTCCCACAGCGACTAACCCCAACGCTTTTGCTGATGATAGGTGCCATTGGTGTTGGCGAATCAGAAAACCAGCGGTAACGAGTAAAGTGCTAAAGAACGGACCATTGCGCGTGAAGAAGGGGGCTTCTAATCCGGTTAGCGTTGCGTAGCTTCCTGCCAAAGCACCGTAGCCATAGAGCGCAATAGCGATCGGCAATAGAAGTTTATTGAGCTTCAATTCAACCAATAAAGCGATGATCAACACTGCGCAAACAAGGGCTGGAATGAACCACAAATGCACCAATCCGCCCTCTAAGAAAGAGTTAAGTGGAGTGTTCATCAAAAAGCCCCAGTAACCTTGGCGCTCACCTAGGTAGCCAAACTCTTCTACCTTTGCGAGGTTGAATGGCATCACTAAGCAAATGATACTCCATGCCAACCAAACCTTAAGCAGTGGTTTGGAGTAATTAATGACGGTTTGCCACGGGGATGCAGTTAGCTTGGGCTGAATAAGATAACCGGAAATTAGGAAAAACAAAGGCACCGCAAAACGAGCAGTTTGGTTGAGTACATAACCGATCCAAGGCACTTCATCTATTTGCCAATAAGTGAGTGCCATTTGACCGTGTAAACCAATGATCGCCAAGATAGCAATCACTCGGCCTAACTCGATACTGGCGATGTGCTGTGAAGGCGTATGTTGAACGGAAGACATATCAGATCTCTTAGTAAAATTTTTACGAAATCTAGCAGTCTTTATGCCCAACTAGTTAGTCCTAAATCAAGGCTTATGACCTTTGTTTCAAGGCTTGTGTTGGTTTTTTGAAGCCTGTCGCAGCTATATTAAATCCATTGCAGTAAGCGCAAAGATGCCAAGTGTACAAGTGATAAGCGAACCCATAGTTGTGAGCGCGATAATATTGGCAGCAAGCGTTGCATTTCCGCCCATTGCACGTGCCATGACATAACTCGCGGCTGCGGTTGGTGCAGCACTCATCAGGAAAACTAGGCCCAGATCGAGACCTTCAAAGCCTAAGGCCAATGCTGCTAATGTGATAAGTAAGGGGGAAACAATTAATCGGTAACTTGAGGAAAACCAAGTCGCGAGTCTCTCTTGTTTGAGAGAGCTGATATCCAATGAGCCGCCTGTACAAAGTAAAGCCAAAGGCAAGGTCATTTTTGCCAAGTATTGCCCGGCGTCAGTGACCATTTTAGGGATTGGAATAGACAATGCGTAACAGAAAACGCCGAGGAAAATGGCGATAATAAGAGGGTTCTTGGTTATCGACTTTGCGATTGCTTGAATGGCTTTATTGCCGGTATCTGTCCCCTTGGGAGTTAGGGCAATCACCGCTTGGATATTGTAGAGCACTGTAATTGATGCGACATAGATAGCGGCCAGTGCCACGCCTTGGTTGCCGTAGATATTGGCTACATACGCTAAACCTATGATGCCAGTATTAGCCCGAAATCCACCCTGGATGATAACACCTTGGTCCTTCGACTCTTTAAACAACAGCTTGGTGGATAGAGTAGCAATTAAGAAAAAGGCGAAGTTAGCAGCTAGAGCAAATAACACTAAGGTGCTACTGGCAGAGAAGTTATGTTCGGACTGAACAATACTCAAGAACAGCATCGCAGGTAAGGTGATTTGAAAAACAATTTTGGAGGCGACATCAATGAAGTTGTCGTTGATCAGTCCAATTCGTTTGAGTATCACACCAAGAAACAGCATTAAACAGATAGGGCCTGTTACTGAGGCCGAAAACGCAAACTGTTCCCTAAGTGTGTCCATTATTTTTCCTTAAATTTAGCCGACTTCAATATCCTTTGAATACTGTCGCATTTTTCCACAATTCTTTGAGAAGACAAAATGAATACCAAGAGTTAAGTAAAAAACTTTGAAAAAAAGAACGAACGTGCTAAAAGTAACGTATCAGATTTATTATTGGTGAATAATGAGCAAGGGAAAGATAACTAAAGAGTATATTTTGAGCCATGCATTCGCGCTTGCGAGTGAAAATGGACTTGAGAGTTTGACGATTGGCGAGCTAGCCAAGCAGTGTGGCATGTCTAAGAGTGGCTTGTTTGCGCACTTCAACTCTAAAGAGAACCTGCAACTCTCTGTACTCGAATATTCCAACGCCATATTCACTGAAAGAGTTATCATTCCGGCGAGAGAGCTCGGTGACGGTGATATTGAAGCCAAGCTTAAACAACTGCTCGATAACTGGCTGGGTTGGAATCATTCATTCCAAGGCAGCTGCATGTTTATTGACGCATGGAAAGACGCTGGCAGTGAAACCTCTGTGATTCAGAAGGCATTGCAGAAAACCATTTCAGTGTGGATTGATTACTTGACGATTCAGGTAGCAAAAGCGGTTGAGAGCAAACAGTTCAGAGCCGATTTAGACCCTAAGCAGGCTACCTTCGAGTTATACGGTCTCTACTTGAGTGCGAACTTGTTCTATTCGTTGCGAGGCCAACAAGCGAGCCATACCCATTTTTGGAGTGGTGTAGAGCGCTTAATTGCTAGCTGGAAAGCGGTTTAATACATATAGCAGGTTAACTCGCAAATCATTTAGTTCGCAAACCATTGAGCTCGCAAAGCATGTGACCTTGCTTAATTAATGTTTGCAAAAGATTTTAAGAGAAGTGGCGGCAAGCAGTCATAAAAAGCGCTATCGCCATTTTTTATATTAATAAATAGCACGGTCGTTCGATTTTTTAGGGCCGAGCTCGACCCGCCAATGATGATGGCGATACAAGGAACGGTCATGAGTGACAAAATCTATTTCAATACATCGAACAAATTCAGCTTCAAGCGCAGCCTGATTGGTGCAACAACCAACCTGCATTACATTCTTGCGCCGAGCCATGCAAAGAAAACAGCGCGTAAGTTACTCCTTACTCCAATGCGAACTGAGCAAAAAAACGCCGATCCACAAGGGCTGATTAAGAGTGAAATTAAAGGCCGTGATGGTGTTTTAAAAACCTATTCTTTGGGTACGGGTCCTGTTTGGGTGCTGACTCATGGCTGGTCTGGCACTGCGAGTCAGTTCTTCCCTTTAATGGAACATATCGCCGCTAAAGGCTTTACGGCTTTGGCTTACGATCATCCTGCTCATGGTGGCAGCGATGGCGTACATGGTCATATCCCTGCGTTTGTGAACGGCCTTGAAGCCATTCTTGATTCGGTGGGCGAGGTAGCTGGTTTGGTCGGTCACAGTATGGGTACCGCTTCTGCGTTGGAATGCAAGCACGTTAAATTGGAAAACAAGCCATTATTGCTGATTGCACCTGTACTGGATTATCTAGAAAACCTATTTGGCAGCGTTGCGCGTTCAGGTTACTCAATGAAACTGTTTGAGGCGGTAGTTGGAGAAGTAGAAGAGCAGTTTAACTACCCAATTCAGTCTGTGGATCCATATGGAAAGCTAGCGCTTCGTGAGTCTCAAACGATCATTGTTCATGACGAGCAAGACAAGTTTACTAAGTTTGATGTGTCTCAGCGTGCAGCTAATGAAATGGGTCGCGTTACTTTGATCGCGACTCAAGGCCAAGGTCATGGGCGAGTAATGAAGTGCCCGCAAGTGTTTGAGAGTTTTGATAACTTGATTGGCTAAGTTTAACGAATCAAGCAAGTAGAACGCCAATTAAGAAAACAAATTCTAAAAAGGCCAACCAGACCTTATCTGGTTGGCCTTTAATTTTAGGTATTTAGTTGGTGTTTAGCTAAACCCTACTTTTAGTTAGCACAGCTTGCTGGGCCGATCTCTTTCCACACGCCCCATTGGCCTGTCGTTGTTGGATCTTCACCTGTTGTCCACCATTTAGCTTCCCAAACCTTACCGCCTTGAGTCACTTGGTCGCCGCTAGTGTAAACCGCACCTGAATCCCAAGCGTTAGTACACGTACCGCCGCCTGTGGTTTTCTTAAGAACGTTCACTGAAGTAGCCGCTACTGATGTCTCTGTGCCATCGCTGACCGTTACAGAGAAGTTCAGCGTTGTATCTTGCGTGTATTCCGCCGCGACAAAGCTCACTGAAGAACCTTGAACAGTCGCATCAATACCAGCAGGCACATCCCATGTGAAGGTCAATGTGTCTTGGTCAGCATCGCTCGAAGCCGAAGCATCAACCACGACTACATCACCCGCATTGACTTCTGCCGGAGCTGTAACTACTGCAACTGGTGCTGTGTTAACCGGGCCTGTATCTTTAGGATTTACCGTTACAACAACCGTGTCTGTTGACGTTGCGCCTTCGTTGTCTGTTACGGTTAGACTAAAGGTCAGCGTCTCTTGTTGAGCAACCTCAACAACATCGAAGCTTGCGACCGCGGCATTGGCATTCGCCAGCGTTACGGCTGTTCCGCTTACTTGCGACCACACGTAGCTCGCAATCGTACCGTCGCTGTCTTTTGAAGCGCTGCCGTCTAGAGAAACAGAAGCTGGGCCTTCAACCGCTTGGTCTGCACCTGCAGCTGCCGTAGGTTTGCGGTTGACAGGATCTGTTGTACCGCCAGCAAGACCTTCATGCATTGCGTTTAAGATATCGCCGTTGTCCGCATCAATTTCCCAAGAGAATAGACCCGCAAGGCCAAGGCTACGAACGTACGCGCCTTTGGCTTTTACAGAGCGGTCATCATCAAATGTGATCAGCTGGCCTGAAGTGCGGTTCCAAACGTAAGGCGCTTCTGCCATTTCGTCGTAGCCGTATTCGAAGCCATTGATACCTTGGTTGTTCGCACCAAGCATGTTCGCTTTAATGCCTTTGTAATCAATAACGCCATCTTCCCATACACCTTGCGCAGAGCTACCTTTCAGTTTGCCGTTACCAACACCTGTCATAGGGTCGCTAGGATCAGAAAGTGTTGATGGTAATACACCTTCCCAACCACGACCGTACATTGCTGTACCAACGACTAGCTTGTTAGCTGGAACGCCTTGCTCAAGCAGCAATTGGATACCGTTGTCAGTGGTGTAAGCTGGGCCTGTGTATGGTTCGCCATTCTCATCAACACCTGAGCCATCACACTGACCAGGACGCATGAAGTTACCGCAGTTTAGTGCCGTTTGGTGACCCAACACGTTGTTCCAACCACCGTAGAAGTCATAAGTCATTGCAAAGATGTAATCCATGTACTGGATAGCATCGCCGTAGTTCACGTCTTCAATCTTATCGTGACCAACACCGATCGCTGAGGTTAGTTCATAAGTACGGCCATTTTCTGCTTCTAGCTCATCGAGCATTGCGCGCAGCTCTGCCATCAATGCGATGTATGCTGGGCCATCATTTACTGGGTCACCAAGATCTGGCGCAGCACCGCCACCGCCAGGGAATTCCCAGTCAATATCTACACCGTCATAGAATTTCCATGTGTTTAGGAATTTTTTAACCGATGCCACAAAGGTGTCTCGGTTCGCTTTGGTTGTGAAATCGAAGAATGGGTCTGACAGTGTCCAACCACCAATCGATGGTATGATTTTCAAATCAGGATTACGCTGTTTGAGTGCCATCATCATCGCGTAGTTACCCTTGATCGGTGAGCTGTATTCGTGGCTCGCTTGAGGGAAACTTTTCTGGAAAGCGGCCCATGGGTCATGAATCACCACTTCGTAATCATTAACACCCTGACAAGCTGTCATTAGTGCGTTGTAGCTGTTTCCACCTACCGATTTTACTGATTCGTTAGGACCACAAATTGGGATGAAGCCATAAAGGATATGGGTCAAGTTATCAGCGGGTAGATTATCAACTGTGTAATCACGGCCATAGATGCCCCATTCAACAAAGTAAGTACCCACTACTGTGTTTGGATCTGTGTTGTATGACTTGTTGTTCGGATCAACATTCATCGCAAGTGGGGCTAAGTGTGAGCCATCAGTATCAGCGATCGTGATTTGAGCGGGTGCACTTTTGGCACAGCCTGTTTCGTCACACGCTTCGATTTCCATCTCAAATAAGCCGCCTTGGCCGTATTCGAATGAAGCTGTGGTTTGACTGCCAGTAATTGGGCCAGTGGCAACTTTCACGCCATCGAAGTAGATGTTGTACGTGTTTCCTGACGTTCCGCTCCATTGGTTGAACTTAACGTCGACCTTTGCTTTGTCGTGATATTTAACCATCTGGTTGTAGCCTGATGTGGTTTCCATCGCGAGTTCAATTTTAGAAAACTGCAGGTTGTTGGAACCGTACATGTCGATGCTAGGTGCTGTTGGAGCAGCTAATGCTGTACCAGATAGCGCTAGAGCAATGCTTGCAGCACAGGTATTTATACGAATCATACTTTTTCTCTCATTCCTTGAAGGTTACGAGAACCAATTGGCCCCATAAACGGCTCCAGTCAGTTTTGAAGGAGCTTCCCAGTCAGTATTCGAGAGAGTTTTTATTTTATAACTGAAAATAAATCCGTTTACGATGGACAACTAAAAAATTGTATCTTGTTACAATTCTGTTGCTTAATGAGTGAGAGGTTGAGTCCATGTTTTATAAAATAAACCCTTCTTCAGAATGAAAATCTCATAAGTGAAAATTCACAACATTAAGTGATGAAAAGATACGACAAACTATAAGAAAATATCGCCAATTGAAGCCGTATCACAAAGTGAAGTGTGTTGGATGAGTGGGCAGATCAACAAGGAGATATGAAGGGTATAACTGCAGATAATACTTTTATGGAGAATAGATTTACTGAGAAGATAGAGGTGAGGTTATTTTTTGAACTGCTCAGCTAAGGAAGCGCGTCTTTGTTGCATTACACTGTGGGTATCACCCGTCGCGGTATCTTCGAAGCCTTCTTTGATGAATTGCTGAGAGGGCACACTTGGCATCAGTCGCTTTAAGCGAGGTGAATCATAAGTGCCACTGATGGTGTAAACCGTTGGTCCGGAACCTGTATTGATTGTGACAATTTTGCCATCAAAGTCAAACGAGGTAGCAATGAGGCGATGATTCATCATTACACCTTTATCTGAAAGTGTAAGGATATCGGTGTTGTAAGGTGGCGCCGCTATCTCTACCCATGTGCCATAGACGTTGCTTGGGCTGACAGATTGTTGGTGGGCTTGGTAAGCAAAATAGCCGGCGGTGAGGGCAACCATAAAGCCAACTAATAGGAAGCCGTAGAGTAACGAGTTGGCAAATAGATCTCTGTTTTTAGTCGGCTTTTTTACCATTATCTCTTCATTTTTCGACTGATATTGTTTTAAATTCTATTAACTAAAACCTTAGTTTGCAAAAATTGTTCTAAGAGTTAGAAGCAGGATCGAATGTTCCAATAAATCTGGTTGCTTTGGCGATTTTTAGCCTTGTCCCTCAGTATTTGCGCTGTCAATGAAAGCGAATTCCAGAAATGCTTAAGCTATGCGTATTTATTTCTTGTAGGAAGGTCTCGAATTGGTTAAAACAATTATCACCTAAATTTACGCATAGGCTTACTCGGTGAGCTCAATAATTGCAATTTGAAGATAACAAGGAAGTACAATGATTAAAGAAAACACATACTTTGAAGGTGGCGTTAAGTCGTTAGCGTTTAACCAGTCTGGTGCTGATGTGAGTGTTGGTGTAATGGCGGCTGGTGAGTACACGTTCGGTACTGCGGCTCCAGAAAAGATGACCGTTGTTAAAGGTGCTTTGATTGTAAAGCGTGTTGGTGATGATGACTGGACGACATACCAATCTGGTGAGTATTTTGACGTTGCGGGTGACTCTTCATTCGACCTACAGGTAAAAGAAGCGACTGCTTACCTATGTGAGTACTTGTAATCAGGTCTAAATTTGTTCAATCAGGCATCGTTTGTCTCTGATTTAATAGAAAAAAACCACGCTCTAGGAGCGTGGTTAAATAAGTGATAGTAACCGGCAGTGGATAGTGTCACTTGTTTTTGTAGTCATCAAATGGATGACCAAATCGTTGTTCGTTGCAAAGTATCTTCAATCTTCAATCTTCAATCTTCAATCTTCAATCTTCAAAGCTCAACTCAAAGCCAAGACATCAGTAAGTCTCAAACACACCGTTGTTGTAGTCTTGAATTGTTTGTTCAATCTCTTCCATCGAGTTCATGACAAACGGACCATAGTGCACAACAGGTTCATTAATCGGTTCACCAGAAAAAATCAGTACCCCTGAATCTTCTAAGCTACCCAAAGACAGCAAGTCAGCTTTGGTGAGTTGGGCAAGTTGACCTTGGTTGATGACTTTGTCGCCGATCTTAATACTGCCTCGGTACACGTAAGTCATGGCATTGTGATTAACATTAGTCCCTAACGTGACTTTTTGCCCAGAATGAGAGCGCCAATCCGCAACGCTTAATGGCACACCTGTTTTCTGTAATGGGCCTTGAGCTCGTAAAGCCTCTGAGTCATCGTCGGTTTGGTTGTGCAGCTCAAACCCTCCGGCAATCATTCTTAACAAACCACTTTGTTCACTTTGATGTTCCACAATGCTTTCACTTTGGAAGTCGTGATATTGCGCCGGCTGCATTTTGTGTGTCGCAGGTTGGTTTATCCAAATCTGGAAACCATGCAGCGCGCCTTCTTCCATCATTGGCATTTCACTGTGAATGACACCACGACCTGCAGCCATCCACTGCGCGCCACCGCTGCGCAGTTCTCCAACATTCCCCATATGGTCTTTGTGTTGGAAGTGACCTTGCAGCATGTAAGTGAGCGTTTCTATCCCACGGTGAGGATGTGGAGGAAAGCCGCCAACATAGTCTTTGCTTTCATCCGATTTAAGTTCATCAATCATCAAAAATGGAGAGAAACGTGCGTTGTTAAAACCAGCGAGTCTTTGGATTTTGACGCCATCACCGTCGGAGGTGGCATGTGCTGTAATCACATGATCTACTGCTCTTACATTCGTCATTTTAAAACCCTCATAAACTTGAATAGCTGTAGTTTATGTAATTTGATTGAAAAAGAAGATGGCATAGCGTTGAGTGACTTATTCGAAAATCTTGAACAGGTAACAAGATGAAATTATGTCTATACTTGAGTAGAGAGTAGACCGCCAAGGAGGCCGCTATGGCAGTTCAGCAAAAACATGGCGAAAGGCATGGTCGGATGGGTTTTGATAACGACTTTACAACGGAGCAAGGTCAGCGTTTTACAGAGGTTGCAAACAGCGCGGTTAAACGCCGCGTGAAAAAACGTGAGATTGAGGCGCCGTTTATTCAGTCGGCTAAGCAAGCCGCTTTTAAAACAGTGGTGAGGCGACCTAAAGGTAATAACCCAAACCGAACACGGCAAGTCATATGGATTATTATGCTTGGGTTAGTGAGCCTTTGGCTTATGTACCTTGCAGGTTAGCAGCACCGATGAGTTATAGTACTGGTTAGCGTTGACGCATTTTTAATCGCGTCACATTGTTCCCTTCGACCTGCGCTTCAAGACAATCTTTAAGTTCAGATGAATCAGATTCTAAGCAGGCTAGGTTCGTCGGTAGTTCTTCAATCAAGGTCGATACTGGATTATCGTGATAATAAGCGTATCGGTTCTTGCCTGAATGCTTGGCAACATACATCGCTTTATCAGCACACCTAGTCAGTTCATGTAATTCTTGAGCGTCTTGTGGGTATAAAGAAACCCCAACACTTAGCGTCAATTCCTTGATTTTCTCGTTTGTTTGGCAACCGCTTTCGAACAGCCCGCAAATCCTATCTAGAATGCCGTCTAAATCTTTACGAGTTGGCACATCGTAGAGCATTAAAACAAACTCGTCTCCAGCAAAGCGCGCGATGGAATAATCGTATTCATGGTTTTTTCTGTCTCTGGTTCGAATGTTGTTGCTCAAGCGATTGGCAAAATGCTGCAAGACACTGTCTCCGACGTCGTGCCCGTAGCTGTCATTAATGCCTTTAAAGTCATCAATATCCAAAAAGACCAGTGCCGTAAGTGATCGCTCACTATCGACTGTCGCAAGTTTTTCAGCCGCCCAGCGCTCAAAGCTCCAGCGGTTTGCCAAGCCGGTAAGTTGGTCTCTGTAGGCAAGATCTTCGATGCCTTCTTTATACAGACGTTGAATATAACTGACGGCTTTTGTGTAGTAATAGGCAGATGTATGACACACCAAGCTCATGGTAAATAAACTAAGAATAAATCGATGGGTACTGTTAAAGGGTAAAGAAAAGTTGTTAGGCATAGCGGTAATCAAGGTGCTGATAAACACACAAAATGAGGTGCTCAAAATAATGCCAATTCTGAAATCGTTAATGAAAATGACTGCCGCCAGAATCGGGTAGAGCCAAAGTATCCGGTCGGGAATAGCATAACTGTACAAAAATAGGATGAGGCCTTGAACTAGAAGGACTCCGCTCAGGATCAATTCTGAATATTCAGGATTAATAACTTTTTTTACGTAAAATGCATTGGAGATAGCGATAAGTGCAAAACACAGTTCGAAAATCGACAGTGTGTAATGCTGACCTTGGAAATAAGCCCAAGTGTAGAAAATGAATAACACAGCGGCAGTCAGTGAAAAGGAGTAAACAATTTTTTGTTTGCGAGTGGATCGTATGTCCGCCATTTCTTCTAGGTGTCTGCCGACGAGCCTTTTCATGTGATTTATGCCAAAGATTTTGATAATGGAGTTAATAGTAGATTAAATAATAGCCGTTGCGGAGTGCTAGTCGTCTTTTTAGTGTGACTGTTATCAATGTTTTGAATTAAACATGGCCAGCCTATAATTACCGGTGATGCGTGTCGTTGGAAGTGCAAAACTGCCTAGTAACGAGTAACTTAAGGTTCGATTTAGAAGAAGCGATTTGGTGATTATCTACTTGCTTTCCAGTGCGTTACTCAACATAGTTTGTAAACTACCAAAATTAAGAGAGGCTCATTATGTTAATCACCTTTAGTTGTAAAGCCCATGCTAGCGTCACGATGTTTGGTGAAGTCGGCCTTCAGTTTATCAAGATGCTTGGGCACAGCGGTACCATTCCAGGTGCTATTGATGCTTCAGAGGTTCCTCAAGCGTTAAATAACTTACGTGTTGCGATTGCCTCTGAGCAGAGCAAGCAGGTAGAGCAAGAGAATGTTGGTGACGACAATGAAGAAGAGGCTGTTGAAGCGTCTGTTAATATCGGTAGCCGAGCGTTCCCACTGGTTGAATTATTAAAAGCCGCCATCAAGGATGAATGCGAAGTGATGTGGGAAGACGGCAGCGGTAAGCGACTGTAGTACGATTTGCTCGAAGCGTAACAAGCCTATTGCATCTATTTTAATAAGAATGAATGTTGAGCCCGTATCGGTCATATCATGGAAATTGACGGTGATGAACCGATACTGGCGCTTTGTTTGTTGCGAAGTGTTTAGTTTGTTTCTGTTTGTTTACAAGGTTCGTCAGCCTTGAAATGAGTGATTTTTGTTATCGTAATATCAATACATAACAGAACGTAAACAAAGTGATACTGTTCACGCTTTCTTCACTCCCAATTCTGAACTAAGAATTTTTCCTAGTTATTCTAAGACCCTCTCTCATGCGGTCGATTTTTAGACTCCTTATTATTTCACGGTCAACTAACAAAATGCATGGTCGCAATTATGCCGTGCAGACCTCATGAAAAAATAAGAGAGTTCACAATGTTAAAGTTCCTAGATCAGGTTAGAAAACCGACGCTGGATCTTCCGGTCGAAACTAGAAGAAAAATGTGGTTTAAACCATTCCTACAATCTTACCTTGTCGTGTTCATTGGTTACCTAACCATGTATTTAATCCGTAAGAACTTCAATGTCGCGCAAAACGACATGATTTCTACTTATGGATTATCAATGACGGATCTAGGTCTTATCGGTCTTGGTTTCTCAATTACTTATGGTATTGGTAAAACCGTCGTTTCCTATTACGCCGATGGTAAAAACACCAAGCAGTTCCTGCCATTCATGCTTGTCCTGTCTGGTATTGCCATGTTGGGCTTCAGCTTCAGTATGGGTGGTGGCAGCGCTAGCTTATTCATGATGGTGGCCTTCTACGCATTGAGTGGTTTTTTCCAAAGTACAGGTGGCCCTTCAAGTTACTCAACCATCACTAAATGGACGCCTCGTAACAAGCGTGGTTCATATTTAGGTCTTTGGAATATGTCACATAACGTGGGTGGTGCGGGTGCAGCTGGTGTTGCTCTGTTTGGCGCTAACTACCTATTTGATGGCAATGTGATTGGTATGTTCGTTTTCCCATCTATCATCGCGATTGTGGTTGGCTTTATTGGTATGCGCTTTGGTAATGACTCTCCAGAAGCCTACGGCCTAGGTAAAGTTGAAGAGTTGTTTGGTGAAGAAATCAGCGAAGAAGATACAGCCGCTGAAGAAAATCAAATGACCAAGAAAGAGATCTTTGTTGAGTATGTTCTTAAAAACAAGGTGATCTGGTTGCTCTGCTTCGCGAATATCTTTTTGTACATTGTTCGTATCGGTATCGATCAATGGTCTACCGTTTATGCGTATCAAGAGCTAGGTCTATCAAAAGAAACCGCGATTTCAGGTTTCACACTGTTTGAAGTTGGCGCACTGGTCGGCACGCTAATGTGGGGCTATTTATCAGACCTTGCGAATGGACGCCGTGCTTTAGTTGCTTGTGTATCGCTTGGCCTGATTATCGTTTCGCTAGAGTTCTACCAGCATGCAACGAGTGAGTTCATGTACCTAGCGTCACTGTTTGTGCTTGGTTTCCTAGTATTTGGTCCTCAGTTGCTGATTGGTGTTGCTGCGGTAGGTTTCGTGCCGAAGAAAGCAATCAGTGTTGCGGATGGCGTGAAAGGCACATTTGCTTACTTAATTGGTGATAGCTTTGCCAAACTTGGCCTAGGTATGATTGCGGATGGAACGCCTATTTTCGGCTTAACGGGTTGGAAAGGAACGTTTGCTGCACTCGATACTTCAGCGGCTATTTGTATCGTATTGCTGCTATTCGTTGCGGTTGCCGAAGAGAAGAAGATTCGCCACGCTAAGAAAATGCATTTAGCGGCTCAAAACGCGTAGCGAGTTTGGTGAGCCTGTTCTTGTGTATTTGCTCTCGCGCATTTGTGGTCGCAAAGAGAGTTTCGGGTAGATAGTCTCACGTGATTTATTGGTTTAAAGCACGTGAGATCATACCAATCGTTAGTTCGATTCAGTATCATCTCTATCAATAAACTTAATTTTAGATAGCTCCTGTTGGGGCTATTTTTCTTTCTTACTCTTAATTTTGGTTAATATCATGATTAATGTTGCGCTTGTTGATGACCACGTCATTGTTCGATCTGGCTTTGCTCAATTACTCAGTCTTGAAGCTGATATTACGGTCGTGGGTGAATTCAACTCTGCGGCAGAAGCGCGCCTAGGATTGCCAAGCTGTCACCCTGATGTCGTGATCTTGGATATCTCAATGCAGGACGAAAGTGGCCTGAGCTTATTGGAAGAGATTCCATCTGGCATTGCCAGCATCATGTTGAGCGTTCATGACTCTCCGGCGATGGTTGAGAAGTCATTAGAGTTAGGAGCCAAAGGTTACCTCAGCAAGCGCTGTAGCCCTGATGAGTTAATCCAAGCCGTACACACGAGCGCAAATGGTGGCTGTTATCTCACGCCTGATATCGCCATAAAGCTTGCGACACCCATGAAGAATAAAGCCTCTTTAAATCAGCTCACCCGCAGAGAAAGCGAAGTGTGCCAGTTATTGGCAACAGGGCTCGATGTAAAATCTATCGCCGTAGAGCTAGGGGTTAGCCATAAAACGGTGCATGTACACCGTGCCAATGCGATGGACAAACTCAATGTTAAGAATAACGTCGAGTTAGCGAAACTGTTTACACAAGACCAGTACTAATGCGTTCTTACCTAGCCACCTCCCTGTGTGGGTTTTTTATGGCTGGCTGCGCATGGTTCTGTTTATGGGTTATTGCCTTCTATTTCATTAATGACCCTGAGTTAGCGATTCTGCTTTTCCCGTTTTCACTTCGACTGGGAATGACGCTGCACACTCGCCCCCACTATTGGCCTGCCATCTATATTGCAGAGTGGGGGCTCGCGATTGCTTTAGCTCTACTGCTTGATGAACCTCAATGGCTGACGATACTCATCGCCAGTGGATTGAGTATTCCTGCTACGCTAATTGCCAAGCGTTATTATTCTGGTGACCAGAATCGTCACTTGTTAGTGATGGCGAGCTTAATCATGGTCACAGCATTCATTAACGTTGCCGTGGTGGGTTCTCATGTTCCGGCTGTTTACATGGTGTGGTTGGTGAGTATCACTGGCGGATTGATGCTGGTACCGATGTGTTATCTAGTCTGGAACTACCTATTCCAAAACAAGTGGGCGCCACTGAGCTCTTACTTAATCAATAATGTCGTTGAGTTCAAAATCCGTCACATCGCTTTATATAGCGTCTTGTTGGTCGCCAGTATTTTGATACAAACCAGTTTGCCTGATGAACTAAGGCGCTTCGCCCCGTTCTGTATGGCGATCCCTATTATCTTGCTCGCGGTTCGTTACGGGTGGCAAGGCGCTCTGCTTGCAACAATGTTAAATAGTGTCGCGTTGATTGCAGCCCACAGCGGAACATCCAAACTCGAAATTACCGACTTACTCTTGTCTCTGTCTGCTCAAACCATCACCGGTATATTACTTGGTTTAGCGGTTCAAAAGCAGAAAGATCTCAACTTGAAATTGCGAAGTGAACTTTCCAGGAATCAAAATCTTTCACGCCAGCTAGTGACGGCAGAAGAGTCGGTTCGTCGTGATATAGCTCGTGAGCTGCATGATGAAATAGGCCAAAACATTACGGCAATCCGTACACAGGCAAGCATTATTAAACGCGTTGATGCCGCTGAGATGAGTGTTCGCTGTGCGGGTACGATTGAGTCATTGTCTTTGAATGTTTATGACACCACCAAACGTCTACTTACAAAACTAAGACCTAAAATGTTGGACGATCTTGATCTAAAAGATTCCGTGGAACAGCTTATTCGGGAGATGGAGTTTTCGGACCATGGCGTTGATATCCAGTTAAATTGGCAAGGTGATTATTCATGTTTGAGTGACACGCTCAAGGTCACTATCTTCCGACTCTGTCAAGAATCTTTAAACAATGCCCATAAATACGCGAGTGCGAGCGAGATTAAAATTGAACTGATTTTAGATGATCAGGCTTATCTTCAGATATCAGATAATGGCGTTGGTTTTACAGCGCAAGATCTTCTCAAAGGAATGGGGGTTCGCGGTATGCAAGAGCGTGTTCAGGCGCTCGGCGGCAAGATGACCATTAACGCTAATGGCTCATCTTCGGGTACCAATATCAGCGTTACATTACCTAAAGTGTGAGAACGAATATGTTTGGATTTCTGCGCTCAGCTACGTCAAATACTCATGCTCTAACAGATGATGAAGTCAACCAGAGTTATCGCTACTGGCGTCTCCACATCATGATAGGAATGTATGTCGGCTATGCGGGTTTTTACTTCACTCGTAAAACCTTTAATTATGCCGCGCCCGCAATGATCACCGATCTTGGTTTGGACAAAGGAGATATTGGCTTAATTGGCACGCTCTTTTATCTTTCTTATGGTTTATCGAAATTTATTTCAGGCACGATATCGGATCGCTCAAACCCGCGCTACTTCATGGGGCTTGGCTTAATCGCGACAGGCTTGATCAATATAGCGTTTGGCTTTTCTAGTTCTTTGGCGGCTTTTATCTTGCTTTGGGTGCTCAATGCATGGTTCCAAGGTTGGGGCTGGCCATCGTGTTCTAAGTTATTGACGACTTGGTATTCTCGCTCCGAAAGAGGCTTTCGCTGGGCAATCTGGAATACAGCACACAACGTGGGTGGGGCGCTAATTCCTATTCTTGTGGGTTATCTGACGCTGCAATTCAGTTGGCGAGCGGGGTTTATTTGGCCGGGTGTGATTGGCGTTTTTATTGGTCTGATTGTTTGTTGGCGTTTGCGTGATAAGCCCACCACCATGGGACTTCCGACGGTAGGAAAGTGGCGCAATGACCATCTAGAGTTGGCACAAGAGAGCCACGGGCAAGGGTTAAGCTATCGAGAAATCCTGAAAACCTACGTGTTCAGCAATAAGTATATTTGGTTGCTCGCCTTTAGTTATGTGTTGGTTTACATCGTAAGAACAGCAGTCAACGACTGGGGTAATTTATACTTAACCGAAGAGCACGATTACAGTTTGATCAATGCGAACGCAGCTTTGTCTCTGTTTGAGATTGGTGGCTTTGTTGGTTCACTTGTTGCTGGGTGGGGTTCGGATAGGCTATTTGGTGGTAACCGCGGTCCAATGAACATCTTGTTTGCCATCGGTATATTTCTTTCAGTTTCTGCATTGTGGTTGATGCCTTTAACCAACTTTGTGTTTCAAGCGGCAGGGCTGTTTTGTGTAGGCTTTTTTGTTTTTGGCCCTCAAATGCTTATTGGTATGGCGGCGGCAGAATGCTCGCACAAAGACTCTGCTGGGGCGGCGACAGGCTTTGTTGGCTTGTTTGCTTACATGGGGGCAGCACTCTCGGGTTATCCATTAGCGCTCGTTCTAGAAACTTATGGCTGGAGTGGATTCTTCATTACCATCTCTACTTGTGCTGCGGTCATCGGTTTACTGCTACTCCCTTTTCTACAAGCTCAATCACCTCAGAAAAGTGCAGAGGTTCGCTCTGGCTTTTAAGGAGCCTTCTCGATAACAAGATAGTCGCTAGTGTTTGTATTGTTGCTTGTATCGCTGCTGTAACCAGTGCGATACAAGCAGTTATCTTATCCAGCGCTTTCTACTCGTGATATTCAAATGTGACTCTTTTCACGCTTTTCATCGATCTCACCTGTTTCTAAGAATTTTTCCTATTGCGTCTAAGACCTCATCTCATGTGGGTCCTAGCTGCTCTCTGTAGTCTTTCTAATTATTTACGTTATTAGAAATCAGCTCTCTGAATTATGTTCAAAGGGCTCACTATGGAAAACGCCATGTCACTCAGCCACTTCTCAGAACACTCATTTTTCCCAATGGAAAACACCATTCAAAATTATGCATGGGGGAGTATTTCTTCGATACGTGAGCTGTTTGGCTTTAAGAATGAGTCACAAGAGCCGCAAGCGGAAGTCTGGATGGGAGCGCATCCGAAGGGCTGCTCAATGGTCAAGCTTGACCAACATTTGGTACCTCTATCTGAGCTGATTAACAAGAATAAACCCGCTTATCTATCTACTGATATTGCGCAGGAGTTCGGTGAACTACCGTTCTTGTTTAAGATCTTGGCAGCAGAAAAAGCGTTATCGGTTCAGGTTCACCCAAACAAGCGCCAAGCTGAAATTGGCTTTGCGAGAGAAGAGCAAGCAAGAATTCCCCTAAACGCAGGGCATCGCAATTACAAAGACTCGAACCACAAACCTGAATTGGTTTACGCGATCACTGAATATCAAGCGATGAATGGCTTTCGAGAATTCGATGAAATATTAGGTCTATTCAGAAAATTGAATTCTGGCGAGCTTGCTGGTTTGGTTGAAGAGTTTGGCAACCACCTTGATTCTCAGGGTTTAAAAGCGTTTTTTCGTGATCTGTTAACTCTAGATGACCAACGTAAACACCGAGCATTAGAGCAACTTCTGACTTACGCAGTCGCACACCAAGACCAAGCTGAGTTTGCTTTGATTACTGATCTTAGCCAGCAATACCCGAACGATATCGGTCTGTTTTGTGTTTTGCTGCTTAACTTTATCACTCTGAAGCCAGGTGAAGCGATGTATTTGAATGCAAACACTCCGCATGCTTACATTAAGGGAACTGGACTCGAGATTATGGCCAATTCAGACAACGTGTTACGTGCCGGTTTAACGCCAAAACACATTGATGTCGCTGAGTTGGTTGCCTGCACTGAGTTCACCCCAATCCCGTTCGAACGCTTGTTGTTAGCGCCCTCAAAACTGGGTCAATGTGATCGCTATGATATCCCAGTTAGTGACTTTGATTTCAATATCTTTCATAGCCCCAAGCAAGAAGAAATCATCACAAGCGGCGCTGAAATTTTAATGGCAATCGATGATGATTTAACGCTAATAAGTCAGAAAGGTGAACACTTAACACTCACCAAAGGCCACTCGGTATTCATTCCAGCCTATATTGGTCATTACGAATTGAGCAGTAACGGCAGAGTGGCTAGGGCGTTTAACTAGGGGAAGCGATGAGCTTGAAATGCTATCAAGTTTTGTGAATGGATAGTTTGGTTTAAAGAGTTAATACAAAAAAGAACAAGCCAAATTCATATTGGCTTGTTCTTATTATCTATCGATTATTGAATAGAAGGTAAGCTTGTTGCTTCCATATTAATCGACATGCCCCAAGAAGATTCTTCACGGGTGGACTTTATTGAACCTCGGTTTGTAACCCAGGTGGTTTGAGTATCAATAGGTCCGTAGTCTGCGAACTGTGTCTCACTTGTTACTTTACATGCTGCAAAAGTACCTGCAGGTACAGTGATTTCCTCTTTACCTAGGTAGGTTTCTTGGTAGTTGAAGGTGGATAGAAAGTAAGTTTGCGCATCGATAATGTCGCTTAGTGAGGTCTCTGCAGAAACGGTTCTTAATCCAGGGTACTCTGTTTCACCGAATTCACCGCTGATCTCGTCATACCAAGAGTCGTATTGTGATGTTAGCGGTGCATTGGTTGAGGTACCGAAATCTACCATTTGATTGATGATTTTTTGATTGTCAGCTATTACCGGTGGTAATACGACCTTAGCCGCGCCCCATCCCAATGAGTCATCAGAGTTAAAGCCTTCTTGACCTAGATAGTGATCTTCAGAGCTATATGAATACTCATACCCCATTAAAGCACCTTCCGAATCTTTGATATCGATACGCGTTTTTTCTAGGCTACCTGCTAAGTCAGAAATCCAACTTGGAAGTCCGGTGACTAACGTAACATCATTCAGCCAAGAGAAAGTGTCACCCAAGTAGGTAAACTCATAAGTTAGGTTCTGTGTTACTGCTTCCGGCTCCCACATAGGTGTACGTTGCACATCGTAAACCGTGACGTCATTAGCTGTAGCAATGAACTCAGCATCCGGCAGTGAGTCGAGACAAGCTTGTAGGTTCAGAGGATGCAGAGGCTGTGGCGTTAATGCGTTATCCAAAATGAACTGTTTAGTTGCTTCGTCAAAGATATAAGCCTCACTACTAGCTTCTTCGATCTCTTTGAAGGTAATACGTACAAAGCCTTCGACTACAGACAAATAAGCGGAGTTATCTTCTTTTTGGTAGTTAGACCAAGTAGCTTGTGAGTGGATAGATTCAGGAATCGTCACTTGACGTAATAGCTCGTCATTTATAGACACATCTTTCCATGAACCGAGTTCTGAAAGCTTGGAGAAAGGAGCCTCCCAATCCCATGCTCTCATATAGTAAATCACGGTACCGTTAGGCAATAGTTGAGCGAATATATCGCCATTTTCCGTGCCTGCCATCGGAATTAAATCCGCATGATTATTAGACGCTGTGTCATGACGATCTGATTCATCTTCTGCGATAGTCGATGCCAAGGTGGCAAGCCATGTATCGCTGCCATTCTTAAAGGCGCTAATGCCATTACACATGTTATTGAGTGCGGCATATCGTTCTGGATCGTACTCTGCACACCAATCACCCTTGTAAAAGGTATAAATGTCGTCGTGGATATCTTCCACAGACAATTTGTATGCGGTTGTGTTGTCGGGGAATTTTAAACCTACTGGCATAATGTTAGACCAAACGTTCTCATCATCCGTTTGATCCATAATGGAACGAACATTGAGTCCACTTATATCTAACTGCTTAGCGCTAGCAACTTCACTAAAAATCGAGCTTCTAGATTCTAGGGTTAAGCTTCCATCTTTATTGGGTTTAATGCTGGTTAAGGTATCATCGCTCGCTTCCCAACCGTTTTGACCCAATACCATGTTATTTGTGTCAGGGGTATATTCAAACTCAACAAATTGCTCAGCAAAGTAATCATAAATATAACTGGTTTCGGTCACTGAGTTATCTGAATCAGACTTCAATGTTCCATAGGCAACCACTAAATCTTTGCCTGTGTCATTATCGCCACCAAACCAATTGATACCGTCTGTTTTGATAAGCTTAGCGAGATCGGCTTTTTTAGAACCTTTGTTTGCTTCGTTTTCTTTAACTTTATCTTCGAGATTAGAGTCATCAATGGCGATGTGATCGCGATTAATGCTGCCAGCAATATCGCTTGGGTTGAAGCTATCTCCAGCTGCTTCAATATTTTTTACGACTTCCTCGAGGACTCGAGTGACTTCTTCATTAATCAATGCGGTGAGTGCTTCGACAGAAATACCGGCGCCCGCTGCTGTTTCTGATAGCGCATCCGTGTTCTCTGCCATGACTGAAGCGGTAACTTGAGCAACACGGTGTAGGTTTTCAAAAGCCGCTTTTTGTGAATCGGCTAAGTCACTATTGTTTTTGGCCTCGATATAATCTTGCGTTAAATCGAGTGTTGTCCCCAACTTCTCTTGAATAGCTGTTTTAGCTTCTTCTAACGAAGAACCACTCTCGATTTCATTTTGAATCAGAGTCGTTAATGGGCTAATAAATGCGGATTTTGGTGGCGCAGTTAAGCGATAGCTCTTGCTTAGAACGACACCTGGGTTATCGGTATCGATGGTTTGTCCGGCAACCACTTCGATCAACAGAGTACCTTGTTCAAGTTGTTCTTGAGTTAGATTATCAATTGTAAACGAACCATCGTCACCCGTTACGGCACTTGGCTCATCCTTATCACAAACTTTATTACTGTTTAGATCCAAACACGCATTGGCTCCTACCAAATAGCCATCAGCGGCCTTTGCTGTTAAAGACGCTGAAGTTGCTGTTGAACCGCCAGTATCAGTTGTGGAGCTATTTGAACTGTCGCTACCACATCCTGCTATCCCTAGGGCTATTGCCACTGCTAACAGTGAACGTTGACCATTCATGTTAGTTCTCCTATTAAGTTATTGATAAAAATTTACTACTCTGGAATCAATTGGCAGAATGTCATTGATAAATATGACTATTTATAAATTGAATGCCATTGATGAGAAATGTATCAAAGCGGAATGTGGTGGAAATAGCCGGAGTATTTATTCTAGAGACATATCTAACTAGTGGAGTTATATATGCGAGTGATATCTATGGTGAATGTTTGGTGCTTGTAATTTACATACTTATCAATTGTAATTATTATATATCTAGTTGTATTTTATAAACTTTTGCAGCTAAGGTGATAAAGTGAGCATCACTGTCATCAACAATTTGATAGCCAAGCGCCTGATAAAAACTGATGGCGCGGGTGTTACTTCTAAAGCTCGACAGAGTGACTTGGTTTCGTTCTTCTTGGTGGGCTTTTTCGTGGATGAGTGACATGACTTTTTTACCAAGAGACTGATCTTGGTATTGAGGGGAAATGATCAGCAGATGAATATGGTAGGCGTTGTCATAAGGCTTAAAACACACAAGTCCAATCCTCTCTTTTCCTCGGTATACCCAATGAAACCAAGAGGGATGGTAATCGTTTAAAAGTCGTTGATGTTGAAAGTCGTCGTCCCAGCCGAAAACGCTATCTACGTGTATGAAAAGCCCCTGCTTAACAAACGCAAACAGTTCTTCGAATTCGGAACTTGGAACGAATCGGAGTTGTATATTCTCTTCTTTTATTACCACTCTGCTTGCTTCCTTATTAAACGCCTTTTAATAAGCAAACAGTAACATAATTAAAAAGGTAGTTTTCATCTGTCGTTTGGAAGATTTTGATGCAAAAAAGCCATGCGTAGAGCATGGCTTCTGAATTAAATAACAAGGATGTTCTATGCGTTAGTCGTTGTCTTCTGCTTCGATTTCGCTTGCTATGTACTGGTTATTAACCTTGTAAGCTTCTGCCTCAATACGTTGACCATGTAACGTATCGAAACTTAGACCATCTTCATAGTGAGTATTTTGGTTAACGTAGATAGTTTGATTGCCAGAGAACGTTTGAATAACAAAGCTCAATGCTTCGTCATTGGTGCTCTGAACTTCACCTTCAAAATCAACGTCATTATCATTCCAATCTTGTGAATCATCGTTGTGTTCAAATTCTATTTCGGTAGCAACATTTTCGCCGTTAGCTTGTTCCGTTGTTACTTCGACTTCTGTACCTACGGTCAAGTTTGATTGGTTACCATCTTCGTAACGAGTATTGTCATTGATAAAAAAGCGACCTTTGTAGCTTAAATCAAATGATGATTTGTCGTTAGCTACCCAAGTAATAATACCTTCAATTTCTGTATCATTATCGATCTCATCAAAATCTTCGACTTCCACTTCATCTGCTTTCAATAGAGAGCCAGCCATTGAGCCAGTGACTTCAACCCAAAGGCCGTTAGATAATCCATTGCTGCTGTCATCGTTGTCGATGTGGGCAATTGAATAATCAACACTTAGATTAGCACCAAGTTTGAAAGTCGATTCATTTAAATCGCTTATTAGCCCTTCAACTTCAACGGATTCTGTCAAGTTAGAGTGCTCAAACTTAACAACAGAAAGTACTTTGTAACCTGCATTCGCTGTTGGTAAAGAAGAGACCATAACCCAATCGCCATTTTCAATTTCACGTGACAGATCTGTAAAGGTCAATGCGATGCCATTGACTTTAAATGTGCCATTATTGTGGTTGGTGTCTGAAATAAGACCAACGATGGTCGGTTCAAGACCAACTTGAGCCCCGCCAGTGTGAGCTGAAGCGCTACGAGCATTAGATGAAATAGAGACCATCATGTTCTTTTCTAAGTCTGCAATAGCCACGTCCTCACCCGCGTAAGTGGCGCTGTCTACTTGATAGCTATAGCCATTCACAACAATGGTGTTGCCAGAAACAGAGTCAATGGTACCTTGAATTGCTGATGGAGCTTGCGTGTTGTTATCGTTGCTTCCATTGCTATTGCTGTCACTACCGCCACAGCCAGTTAGAATTAAACCGACAACCGAAATCAGCGCTAACTTTTTCATCTATATACTCTTTATTTAGTTTATTGAGGGTGTATCTTATAAACTCAAACGTGAAGCACTCGTGAAGAAAGGTGAAATAAATCGATGAAAGTTTTGATCGTTGATGACAGCCATAATGTTGCAGAAACCATTGCCGATTACCTAGAGTTAGAAGGGATGGTGATCGATTGTGCTTATCATGGTGAAGCGGCGTTGAAGTTAGCGTCTGAGAATCATTATGACGTGATTATTATGGACATCATGATGCCTAAATTGGACGGTATTTCTGCTGTCAAAAAGTTACGAGAAGAGGTGCAGTGCCCTACGCCAATTCTATTTTTAACCGCTAAAGATAGGTTGGACGACAAAATCGCTGCCTTTCAAGCGGGCGGAGATGATTACTTGGTGAAGCCTTTCGCAATGCAAGAGCTCAGTTTAAGGCTCAACGCATTGGCAAGCCGAGGACCACGGCAAGATATTGGAAAGCAGAGTTTTGCCGATATATCTCTCAACTCGCAGACCGACGAGGTATACCGAGAAGGTAGGCTTATTAAGTTGAGTCGTATTCAGCTTAAGATACTAAAAGTCCTTATGCGTCATGCACCAGCGATTGTTTCAAGAACTGAAGTGATTGATTCTGTTTGGGGTGATGAATCGCCAAGCAGTGATGCACTGCGAAGTCATATTTATGGCCTGCGTAACGCGCTCGATAAAGGGTTTGAACATTCACGATTAGAGACTATTCATGGACAAGGTTACCGACTCAAAGCATAACGGCTCAAGCCACGGCGATTACCCGAGCATCTACCGAAAAATTCGCCGCAGCTTTGGTTTGATGACCTTGGTCATGTTCGGGCTTTTCTGGACAGTTATTTATATCGCTGAAAACCAGATGGAAGTGATCAGCCTCCATCACTGGCTAGACACTGAAGCTAACCGTTATACGTCTGAATATCAGTCGCTTGGCGAAGATGCGTTGTTGCCGAATGAAAATGAGTTTTCAACCTATTGGAGCGAAAGTGAACTGCCCAATTGGTTAGCTCGATACAAACAGCCCGGCTTCTATGAACATCTGTTAGGTACGGAAGATAAACATTTTTACGTATTCGAACACCCGTCAGGCAAAGGGTTGATGTATATCTTGTTTCAAGATGACGCTGACGACTACCTCGACGAGTATGAATGGAGCCTCCACAACTACACCCTCATACTAGGTGGTTTAACGTCCATCTTCATGGTTTTGTATGGGATCTATGTTGTGCGCTCGCTGTCGAGGCCACTCAATCAGATAGAAAAGAAAATCGGGCAAATGCATCCTGAGCAGCCGACTTTTAAAGTCGAGACTTCCTACGCTGAAACACGACATATTGAGCAGACACTTTTAGATTCGAAGAATCATATTTCAGGCTTTTTTCAGCGGGAAGAGGAGTTCAATCGATTTGCTTCTCATGAACTTAGAACCCCGATAATGGTGATAAAAGGGTCGGCAGAGCTGCTAACTAAAGTACCCAATCAACCTCCTGTTGCGTTAAAAGCGATTAATCGCTTGCAAGAAGCGAGTGAACAGATGCGAGTGCTGACTGAGATGTTTTTGCTGCTTGGTAAAGAGAGTATCGATGAGCATTATTTCGGTCACTATGACTTGGCAGTCGAAGTTCAGAATCAGTTGCTTGAAATGGCGCCTTTGTTTGCCAAGCAGGATGCGAGTTATGATCTGGACGTCAAAGAGACTGTCACTGTGTATGCGCCAGAGAGCTTTATTACTATTGTATTGAATAACTTAATTAAAAATGCGTTTAGCTACAGTATTGGCGATGTTGGAATTGTGGTGACAGGTTCTCAATTAGTGATCACTAACCGTCATGATGGCAACGAGACTTACAATGCTGGCTATGGTTGTGGCCTAGTGATTGTGCAACGAATTTGTGAGCGAATGGGTTGGAGTTTTGAAACTCAAGATGATGGGCTTCAATTCAGTACTTACTTAGATTTCTCAGTGGATAATTAGGTTGGGTAGCAGGTAGTTTCGATTACAAAAAATTAACCCATTGAGAAGGAGAGTAGTGTGGCTAAGTTAGCCACACTAGCATATGAGTTGTTATACGATCTTAAGTGCGTGATGGCGTGTGAGCTGTTTGTGTAGCGAGTCTTTTAGCTCCATGCGTTCTACTTTGAGGTTGTGCATGCTGTCGTCATCGATAGGGCTGCCAGAGATTTCTAGCTGACGGATGTCGTAGTCGAGTTGGTGGTATTTCTGCATGTCTGCTTTGAATTTTTCGTCGTCGTGGTTGAGCTGAACAATGTCTAATTTAAGATCTGGGAAATCTAAGATAAAGGCATGGTTTTCATTGAGCATTGGCACTTCCTCACTTGTCTAATTAACTTCAGTATAGAGCCTATTTTTGAAGATAAATGTGTTCCTAAACACAAAGCGAGAGCAGGATCAAAAAAGGGCATTAGCGTTCCATTGTGGATGCGCTAATACCCTTCGTTATTTTAGTAGGAGCAAATACTACTTCGCTTTTTTGCTAGAGCGTTGTTGCTCTTTGTGTGCAAGCTTCTCTTTTTTGCGTTGCTCGATAAGATGAGCAGCTTCGCCACCTACGTGGGTTTCACCACGCGCATTTGATAGCTGAACTTGCTTTTCACGTTCACGGAAACGCGCTTTTTGCTCGTCGCTGTGCTTATCAACACATTTAGGGCAGCTTACGCCTTTCTCGAAGTGCTCAGAGGCTTTGTCTTCGTCAGTGATTGGCAGACGACAAGCGTTACACACATCGTAGCCGCTCTTTTCTAGCTGGTGGTTTACCGCAACACGACCGTCAAATACGTAGCAATCGCCTTCCCACATGCTCTCTTCTTCAGGTACTTCTTCTAGATACTTAAGAATGCCGCCTTCAAGGTGGTAAACCTCATCAAAACCTTGTTCTTTCATGTAGGCTGTTGATTTTTCACAACGAATACCACCAGTACAGAACATTGCAACTTTCTTGTGCTTCTTAGGATCAAGATTGTCTTCAACGTATTGAGGGAATTCACGGAAGGTTTCTGTGTTTGGGTTTACAGCATTTTTGAATGTGCCGATGTCCACTTCATAGTCGTTACGAGTATCAACCAGAATCACATCTGGATCAGAAATCAGCGCATTCCATTCGTTTGGTTTCACGTAAGTGCCGACAACGTGGCGTGGGTCGATGCCCTCAACGCCCATGGTTACGATCTCTTTCTTAAGCTTAACCTTGGTACGGTTGAATGGTTGTTCTTCGTTGAACGACTCTTTGTAAACCACATCAGCCAAACGAGAATCTTGTTTGAACCATTTAAGAAGAGCGTCGATAGATTCGCGCTTACCTGCAACGGTGCCGTTGATACCTTCACTCGCAAGTAACAAAGTACCGCGGATTTGGTTGGCTTCTAAAACATCAGTGAGTGGCTGGCGAATTTCTTGGTAATCATCAAGTGCTACGAATTTATACAGAGCACATACAACATATTGAGACATGGTTTTTCCTTTCTGCGAGCTGGAACGTAAATCCAGAGCGGTTGCCTGTTTTGATCAAAACTTAGTATTTCAACTTAGTTCAGTCTGTTGGCTTATTAAAATCAGCCGCAGTATAACTAAGGCGGTACGGGACAAAAACCAACCAAAGGTAGGGCTATTTATCAACAAATGTTATGTGGATTTACTATTTAAGAAACCGAGTTATTTCACCATCTTTCTTGGAGGCGACATTACACAAAAAAGCCCTGCTGTAATAATACAGCAGGGCTTTGGTATCTAGTCTGTGTTACTTAAGCAGCGATTACGCTTGGTTAAGTACTTCCGCTAAGCGTTTCACCGCTTCCGTCAACTCTTCCGGGTTGGCATTAGTGAAGTTTAGGCGCAGTGCGGCTTTTGCTTCATCGGCCTGTGGATAGAATACTGGGCTTGGTACTACCGCGACGCCATTCGATAGCAAAGTCTTAGCTAATTCGAAGGTATCGCACTCTGGGATTTCAACCCAAATGAACATCCCGCCATCTACGGCTTTTAACACGCAATCTGTAGGCAGTTGTTTTTCTAGCTCTGAGAACAGCACTTCATAACGAGATTTGTACAGTGTGCGAATGCTTTCCATGTGTACGTTGAAGTCTTCATGTTTTAGAAGACCAACAAGCAGCGCTTGCATTGGTACACTTGAGTGTAAGTCGGCACCTTGTTTCACTTTGATTAGTGGTTCAAGGTAACTACGTTTGCCTGTTACAGCACCAATACGTAGGCCTGGCGATGCAATCTTAGAGAATGAACGAAGAACGATAGAGTTATCAGGGCAGAATGAAGAGACCAACGGCAGTTCCGTACCTGTGAAACGTAGCTCGCGGTATGGCGCATCTTCAATGAATGCCACGTTGTATTTGATACACAGCTCAGCCACTTTTTGACGAGTTTCTGTTGCCCAGCACACACCGGTTGGGTTGTGAAAATCAGGCACGGCATAGAACATCTTCGGTGATTGCTGTGCAAAGCACGTTTCCAGTTCGTCTAGGTTCGGGCCAAATTCAGTTTGAGACACGGTCGCGATGTTTGCTTGAACTAGGCCAAACACCTGCATCGCACCTAAGTAGCTTGGCGCTTCCATCACAACCACATCACCTGGATCGACATAGGCACGGGCAATCAAATCCAAACCTTGCTGAGAACCGGTACAGATCATAGCTGTGTGAGTCTCTGGCAATTGGTAGCTTTGCGTCAGGTGGTCAAGCAACGGGCCGTAACCCGCAGTAGAACCGTATTGGAAAACTTCAGGCATGTTCGCTAGGTTTTCTAGCGTTGGCTTCATCAAATCGATAGGGAATGTTTTCTCGTCCGGTAAACCACCAGCCAATGAGATGACATTTGGATCACTTGCGGCTGCGAGGATCTCTCGAATGTATGATGATTGAATCTGTTGTAATGACTGTGCGATTTCCATGTGTTGTGTCTCGTCGTTTATCGTTTTTATTCTATCGCTTGATATTACACGGCAATTGTAAAAAGTAGCGTGTCCGTTTATGCTCTTAGACATGTCCATTTATGCTATTTAAACGATGTCACGTCAACACATATCGCGAATCAATGATGTTTTGTTCCATATTCACCAAGACATCAGTCAGCCTTTGTCGGCAAAAGCGCTCTCTGAGATTGCTGCGTATTCAGAGCAACACTTTCATCGCACGTTCAAAAGTGTGGTTGGGGAGTCGTTACATCAATACATTCGACGCACCCGAATGGAGTATGCGGCCAATCAATTGATGTTCGATACCACATCCTCGGTGGTGGAAATCGCCAGTAAGTGTGGTTTTAGTTCGGTGTCTTCGTTTAGCCGCGCGTTTAAAGCGACCTTTAACATGTCGCCAGGTGAGTGGCGTAAGCACGATTTACAAGTAGCAGAGAAACCCTATTTGAAAGATCCCGAAGTGGCGGCGGGCTATTTGAATGTGGCGCAGCGAGTATTACCCGAACCTAAGATCGTTGAAGTGCCTGAACGCATGGCCGCCTATGTTCGACATACAGGCTATAACCGATCCATTCGTAATGCGTGGTTGATATTGAAAGCGTGGGCGAATTCCGAACAGCGTGATTTTTCGAGTCAGTTTGGTTTGCACCACTCTAACCCTGCTTGGGTTGAAATGGATCAGTGTCGTTATGTTGCTTGTATTGCGATTGATGAACCGATTAAGTACCGAAGCGTAGTGAACCAGATGGTGATTCCGGGCGGGTTACACGCCGTGTTTCGACTTAATGGTCGTTATGGTGAGCTGCTACCACAGATCAGTATGGTATTAGAAAAATGGTTACCGGCCTCTGGTTTCAAACAGCGCTCAACTCCAGCCTATGTGCATTATCATCGGAATCACTTTCTTAACACGGATGAAGTGTTTGAGCTTGATTTCTATCTACCTGTGAGCTTTTATTAGTAACCCCGTTTTTGAGGAATAATTATGTATCTCGTTTTGTATTGCCACAATATTGGTATGACCGATTTTTCATTCTTTGAAACAGAAGATTTTGATAAAGAAGAGGGCTATATCGTGCGAGGTAAATGGCCGAATGAGAAAGCGTTTCGTGATTACTTGACCAAAGAGTTTGGGGATATGAGCGAGTTCCAAGTGATTGACCTAATCGCCAAAGGTGCAGAGGCAGAACACTACTCGCCAGAAGAGTTGATGCGCTTAGCTCAATAACATAAGGCTCTGTAGCTCTCGCTTAATAGCATTTATTTCAATAATATATTTCAGCCGAATAAAGAAATGGCAGCCTGATTGGGCTGCCATTTTTCGTTTTAAACTAGAGCACATTGCTCGCAGTATGAGTGAAGCTACTGCGCCACTTCGTCCACCAAGTACAAGATTGATTGATACGGAATGCCACTGTGGTGCGACAAACCGATCTCACAGGTTCGGCTGTTACTGAAACCACGAGTACAGTTGCTCGGTACTTGTTCTTTAAGTGGGTGGACTGCCGCTTCATTTAGTTCTGGCGTAGTGAAGCCTTTGTCACCCGCCCAGCCACAACATTGAATATGCTCTGGAACAATCACTTCTTCGGTACAGGCTTTAGCGAGGTTTAGCATCGCACTTTCTAAGCCCATTCGGCGAGAGCTACAAGTGACATGCAGCATTACGGTTTCTTTCAGTGGCTCAAGCGTCAGGTGCTCTAGCAAGTATTGATTCACAAACCCTGTCGGTTCTAGAACTTCTAACGGCTTGGTGAACTGCTCAATACTGCGTTTGGCACATGGACTGGTGTCCATCAAGACTGGGTATTCACCCTGACGACTCGCTTGCCACAACACTTCTTCGAGCTGTTGCGCTTTCGATTGGGCTAGGTCGTTCATCCCTTTACTGTCGTAAGGCATACCACAACATTGGTCGTCTAGTTTTTTTGGCAGGATGACTTCAAAACCAGCTTTGTTGAGCAGAGACATGGTTACTTCAGTAAGAGGACGTTGGTCGCCCGCATCACTCTGTTGCCCCATGGTTCGGCTGGCACATGAAGGAAGGTAAACCACTTTTTTAGTGTTATTCGACGTTGCGGCTGTCATTGGTGAAGCCGTGAGCGAGTGACTGTTGGACTGCGGCATCTCATGCATCCAAACGGGTGTCGCACCTTTAGTTATTGAGCGCAAGCCGTTGGTTAGCTTGCCGACAGTATTTGCGCCTAATACTTTGCTCGCCACTTGGTTGGTTTTGAGGCCGGCCTTGGTAAGTTTAGTGGTGGTCGAGAAATGATCCGCAGTCCACTTCGCAATTGGTGTGAATTTCTCATACTTGGCAACACGAAGCTTCTTCACTAAGTCGCCAGTATTAATGCCTACTGGACAACGCTCGGCACACAGGCCAGTTGCCGCGCAGGTATCGATGCCTTGGTATTCAAAGGTTTTCTCTAGTTCGCTAGCTTCTATCTCTTCCCCTGCTTCTCGACGGCGTTTTAGCTCTCGGTACAACACAATACGTTGGCGAGGTGATAAGGTCAGTGTACGAGACGGACAAACAGGCTCACAGAATCCACACTCAATGCAGCGGTCAACAAGGTCGTCGGCAGCAGGCATTGGTTTTAGGTCGATGATGTGGGAATTTGGATTGTCGTTGATGATAACACCAGGGTTGAGCAGCCTTTCTGGGTCGAACAGTGCCTTGATCTGTTGCATCAGGGCATAACCATCTTTGCCCCATTCCAACTCGACGTAAGGTGCCATGTTACGGCCCGTGCCGTGTTCCGCTTTCAGAGAACCTTGGTATTTCACCGCAACCAGTTCGGCCACGTCATCCATGAACCCACCGTAACGGTTGATCTCTTCTTGGCTATCAAAGCCTTGAGTGAATACAAAGTGCAGGTTGCCTTCTAGGGCGTGGCCGAAAATGATCGCCTCACTGTAGTCGTATTTATCGAATAGCTCTTGCAGCTCTCGAATACCGTTCGCAAGGTTCTCGACTGGGAAGGCAACATCTTCAATGATGACAGTCGTGCCGACTTCGCGTACTGCGCCAACCGCAGGGAACATGCCTTTTCGGATGCCCCAAAGCGTCGCGACAGTCTTGGGATCAGACGTGAAAGGGACAGATTCAACAATCGTGTATTCGTTTAATGCGTCCAAAATTGATTTACATTGTAAATCTAAGTCCTGCTGGGAGCTGGCGTGTGATTCCACCAAAATAGCTGCCGATTCTAGATCTAAGCTCGGCATAAATGCGGGCATACCCGGTTTATCCGCGACAGAACGTAGCGCTCTGCCGTCCATTAACTCAACAGCAGCAACCGGGGTTTTAGACAGTGTAGTAACGGCTTTACTTGCTTGTTCGATGTCGGCAAACACCAACAGAGCTGAGGCTTTGTTCGGGTGTTCAATCACTGTGTTGTAGGTGATTTCGGCGATGAAGCCTAGCGTGCCCTCTGAACCGATCATCAGGTGTTTGATTATTTCGATTGGGTCGTGGTAATCGACCAATGCATTGAGCGCGTAGCCCGTGGTGTTTTTAAGGCGATACTTGTGGCGGATTCTGTCGGCGAGTTCTTGATTCGAGCTGGTTTGGCGGTGCAGTTCAACAATGCCTTCAAAAAGGGTTTTGTGTGACTGCTTGAATGCCTCAACGCTAGCACTGTCTGCGGTATCGAGCAACGTGCCATCGCTCAACACGACTTTCATGCTCTCGACAGTACGATAGGAGTTCTGCGCAGTACCACAACACATGCCACTGGCGTTGTTCGCTGCAATACCACCGATTTTACAGGTGTTGATGGAAGCTGGATCTGGGCCGATTTTACGTTGGAAAGGGGCAAGGTATTTGTTGGCATCCGCGCCAATCACACCGGGTTGAAGAATGATCTGATTGCCGTTGTCGACGATCTCATGGCCGCGCCAGTCGTCGGTCAGAGTGATAAGTACCGAGTCTGAAACCGCTTGTCCTGAAAGGCTGGTACCTGCCGCGCGAAAGGTAAAATGGATGCCCAGTTCACGACAGCTTTGAATGGTGAATATCACTTCGTCTAAGTTTTTAAGCCTTAGAACCATTTTCGGCACCAAGCGATAAAAACTCGCATCGGTGCCGTAAGCCAAGCGCTTTGCCTCTTGCGTGACAATGCGTTCCGTTTCTATTTTTTGAGCCAGTATAGCCTCAAGCTGCTGATAAGCTTTGGCATCTACTACTCGCTCATGGGATGTGTTTGTCTCCATCTTTGCTTCCTTGTGCTTCTTATTTGGCACTGTTTTGTTTTTTATTTTGTTGTCCAGTGCTTAAACGGTGTCACAATGATAGTGGAATTGCTGTGACACCGATTGAACTTCAGCCTAAGTAGACCAAAGCATGAGTCTGAATCTGAGTCGTGGAGATTTAATCTAGCCCCACCAAAGATTCACGAGTTAAGTCTTTGATTGTCTTCGCGCCTGTTAATGTCATGGCAACGCGCATCTCTTTGTCGTAAAGGTCGAGTAGGTTTTCAACACCTGCTTGTCCTTGCGCTGCTAATGCGTAAACGAAAGATCGACCAAGCAAGGTGCAATCTGCGCCCAATGCCATCATTCGAACCACATCCAAGCCGGTACGAATGCCAGAGTCGACCAGAATCTTGGTGTCGCCTTTTACTGCGTCTGCAATTGCAGGTAATGCTTTGGCACTCGATAGAACACCATCAAGCTGGCGGCCGCCGTGGTTTGAAACCACAATGCCGTCAGCGCCAAATCTCACGGCATCTTTTGCATCTTCTTCATCAAGAATGCCTTTGATGACCATTGGGCCGTCCCAGAAATCACGGATCCACTCTAGGTCTTTCCATGAAATCGACGGGTCGAAGTTGTCACCCAACCAACCGATGTAGTCTTCCAGTTTGGTCGGAGAACCACGATAAGTAGAGATGTTGCCTAGGTCGTGTGGTTTACCTAGCAGACCGACATCCACCGCCCAACTAGGATGACGCATAGATTGGAATACACGACGAACAGCGGCGTTTGGACCACTCATTCCGGAATGCATGTCACGGTAGCGAGCGCCGGGTACGGGCATATCAACCGTGAAGACCAATGTAGTCACGCCCGCTGCCTTTGCGCGTTCAAGCACATTCTTCATGAAGCCACGATCTTTAAGTACGTAAAGTTGGAACCACATTGGGCGTTCGATCTTAGGTGCCACTTCTTCAATCGGGCACACCGACACAGTCGACATGGTAAAAGGGATGCCTTTGTTGTCAGCGGCTTTGGCTGCTTGAACTTCACCACGTCGGGCGTACATGCCTGTTAAACCAACAGGCGCCAGTGCGATTGGCATCGCTAGCTTCTCGCCGAACAGTTCGGTTTCCAAATTCAGATCTGACATGTCGTTGAGTACGCGTTGCTTTAGCGCAATCTCAGCAAGATCAGCCGTGTTACGACGTAGGGTATGTTCTCCGTAAGAACCGCCATCAATGTAGTGAAAAAGGAACGGTGGTAATTTCGCTTTTGCTGCGGCGCGGTAATCAGTCGATGCGGATATGATCATAATTTCAGTCCTAAATTCTTGGGATGTTGCCCTTCTATGAGAGCTTGGTTTGGGCTGCTTTAATTCTGAGAGTCAGTGTTTTGTCTTTCTTAAGCTTTGAAGCAACGAATCTATGAAGCAAATAAGCTGTGTAACTGCAAAGCGGGAAAATGGCGTTAATACCCGAGGGTGTTGATGTGTTCTAGTATCCATCCCGGAACTCATCAACTGTCTTGTTAGACGGTGTCGCTGTCGGGGAATTGAGTATTAACGCCAAGTGCTTTGGTAACGACTTATGGTTTACATAAGTGCGTCGGTCATTTTGAATCCGTAGATAACCACTAGGCCGATGATGCCTGTCATTACTAAGTAGTAGAACGTGGGGATGATTGTCTTACGTAGGGTTGCACCTTCGCGTCCTAGCAAGCCAACGGTTGCTGATGCCGCTACCACGTTGTGAATCGCAATCATGTTACCTGCTGCTGCACCAACAGCTTGTAGGGCAACGACAACTGCGCTAGAGATAGTCAGAGTCTGCGCTACTTCGAACTGGAACTGGCTGAACATCATGTTTGAAACAGTGTTCGAACCTGCAATGAAGGCACCTAACGCACCCACTGTTGCACTTAAGGCTGGGAATGCGCTGCCAACTAGGTCAGCTGCGAAGTTTGCCGTGGTTACAGGCATACTTGCTAAATCTGCGCCGTTCACGCCAGAGTTAATGAAGATACGTACCATCGGGATTGTGAACACCAACACAAAGCCTGCACCAATCAGTGTTTTACTTGATTCACCGAACGCTTTCGCCAGTGGCGTTGCGCTACGAGATTGCATGAGAACCGCAACCAGCGCGACGAAGACTAAGATGCCGCCCGGTAGGTACAGAGGTTGAATCGCTGTGCTTACGCCTGTCTCACCAAGGATGTTGCTGAATGAAAGGCTAACGCTCTTTAGTAGACCTTTGAACTCAGGGCTCACACGGCTAGCAACCAGAGTCACAGCAAGTAGTACGTAAGGTGCCCATGCCATCGCCATGCTCATCTTCTTATGGCTCTGATTGTTGTCGTCAAGGTCGATTTTTAGAGAACCTAGCCATTCTGCTGGCCACTTGTCTTCGCTCTCAAAATCCCATTTTGATTTCGGTACTAGGAAGCCACGTTTTGCTGCTGTAACGACAATTGCTAGGCCAACCAGACCGCCAATTAGAGATGGGAACTCAGCACCTAGGAAGACACCTGTCAGTGCGTAAGGAATTGTGAAAGCAGCACCTGCGAATAGCGCAAACGGTAGGATGTCTAAACCTTCAGTCCAGCTTTTGTTCTTACCGAAGAAGCGAGTCAGCATCATTGCCATTAGCACAGGCATCATCACACCCACAGAGGCATGAATCAGCGCAACACTTGACGTGATTTGTTGCAGGTAAGCATCCCAAGTAGAGCCGTGAGCAATCAGGCTTTCACCGATGTTGTGTGTGTCCAAACCTTTGTTCACACCGACGATAATTGGAGTGCCAACCGCGCCGAATGATACTGGCGTAGATTGGATCATCATGCCCATCAGTACCGCAGCAAGTGCTGGGAAGCCGATAGCAACCAGTAGCGGAGCGGCAATAGCTGCAGGTGTACCGAAGCCAGATGCGCCCTCGATGAATGAACCAAAACACCAAGCAATGATGATTGCCTGAACGCGACGGTCAGCGGATATATCCGTGAAGCCGTTACGAATAGTGGTGATAGCTCCGGTGTGCTTCAAAGTGTTTAATAAGAAGATGGCGCCGAACACAATCCAGAGAACCGACACGGTTATGCCGAAACCTTGGAATACAGAAGCCAACACGCGAGTGCTAGACATATCCCAAGCAAATAGGGCAATAGCAACGGTTAGTGCGAATGCCACTGGCATCGCTTTTTTCGCTGGCCAGTTCAGGCCAACCAGTAGAATCGCTGCAACAACTATTGGCGAAAAGGCCAATAGAGCTAGTAGAGTTTCACTCATGGGTACTTCCTCGTACTGATTTCAAACGTTCATGTTTGAAGTAAATAACACGTTATGGGTCGTCATCATTCGAATCGCTATTGGCCTCTTAAGCGGGAACCATTTAGGTGCGAATCTTGTAATTGGAATGACTCTTTTGTAATTGTTTTGTTAATTTGGCGTGAATTTACCCCTTTATTTTTTATTGATATAGGGAAATAATGAAAATAATTAATTCCAAAATTGGCATAATCAGATGCGGGCAGATGATTTGATCCTGTTTTCACAGGTAGTAGAGCTGGGTAGTTTTAGTAAGGTGGCAGAGCAAAATAACCTTACAAATTCGGTAGTTAGTAAGAGGATTGCGCGTTTGGAAGAAGAGATTGGTGTGCAATTATTATATCGAACTACGCGTAAATTGACGCTGACCGAAGCAGGCAAGGCAATGTTACACGGAGCCAAAAATGTGAAGCAGGCAGCTCAAGAGGCTATGGACGCAGTTTCAGGCTTTGGTGAAAATGTCAGCGGTCATATCAAAATGTCAGTGCCTACTATCTCCGGAGATTTGATACTCGCAGACGCTGTTGCCGAGTTTTGTAATATGCACCCAGGTCTAACGGTCGATATGTCTCTGAACAATCGCTTTGTCGATCTGGTTGAGGATGGTCTCGACTTGGTGATTAGAACCGGATACCTAGAAGATTCCAGCCTAATTGCTCGTCATATATTGGATTCGCAATGGGTGGTGTGTGCATCGCCGTCTTATATCGCCAAGAACGGTAAGCCGATGCAGCCTAAAGACTTAGTTGAGCACAATTGTTTGCAATATGCGTATCAAACAACGGGTGCTAGCGAATGGCAGTTCCTGCACAGTAAAGATGGCTGTACCGACAACGATAAGTACATTGTGCGTGTCTCGGGCTCTTTCTCGACTGACAACGCGACGGCATTAAGAAAAGCAGCGCTGGGTGGACATGGCGTTGCGTACGTGCCGCGCTGTCTGGTTTATCACGATATTCGCAATGGTCAGCTGGTGGATATCTTCCCTGACTTGGTGGGCAAGAAGTTGGGTATTTATGCGGTGTACCCCTTTACGCGCCAGCCTCCCAATAAGATTAAGTTATTGATTGAACACATCAGAACTCGTTATCTGACGATTTCACACTATTTTTAATGTTATGAGTTTCGCCATGTTTTGATGAGTAGAGTCATAGCGTTATAGCATATAAAAGAAGGAGCATGACAACTGCGTCGTATCTGCACACTCTTATAAGTTCATCGCTGAGCTGCAAGACAAGCATGAAGGTGGCGCACCTGTGATGGTTCGTATTGATGTTAATGCGGGTCACGGTGCTGGAATGCCATTGAGTAAAGCTATCGATCTTACTGCAGATATCTATGCATTTACTCTGTTCAACATGGGTGTTGAGTCTCTTGATATGCCGTAGGGGTATCTTGAATCATTTAAAATAGATATTTGACGATAACTAGAAAGCCTCAAAATTGATGATAGATTTTGAGGCTTTTCATATATATGAAAACCAGTCAAAACTGCACCATATTTCCCTCATTTTCACACACTGCTTTCCGTGATAGACCCCGCCATTATTGATGAAATGAAAGCGATTTCAAGCTGATATTTCACGCACTTTATGTTCTAAGTTTCTGATATTAAATTAATAGTTTTGGGTGTGGTTTTTCTAAAAGTTTCATGGCTCTCGAGCTAATTTATCAGTGTGAACAGCGACCAACTTTTCAACGCTTTCATTGCTTAATATTTCCCTGTTCGATGAAAACTCAAAAAAATAATAGGGAATTACAATGCAAAAATTTAAGCTTTTGCCAATAACGGTCGCAGTGGCGGCTTCGCTTGCTTCAATCTCTTCTTTTGCTGCAGAAACGGATCTTGCCGCTTTGGAACAGCGAATCCAAGAGCTGGAATCTCAAGTTGGTGATATCAAGTATGTTGATGATCAACAACAAGCGGTTCTGACTGCAGAAACCAATGTACCAGACGGTATCGTCTTCTCTGGTTATGCTCGTTACGGCGCTCACTACAAAAGTGGTGATGAGCGTTACGTAGACATAGGTACAACAGGTCGTTCTGTTGGTCGTTTAGGTAACGAAGCTAACGGTGGTGAAGTTCAGTTAGCTAAGCTTTTCCAAGCAGATAACGGCGCTATCTGGGACATCGTATTTATGGCTGACCACTGGGAAGCTGACGCATGGGCTGATGACGGTGGCCTAAGCATGAAAAAAATGTACGCTGGTGTAACCAATGTCTTTGAAAGTCAGCCTGAGCTTTACATGTGGGCTGGTCGTGACTTCCATCAACGTCCGCAACAAGGTTTGAACGATTACTTCTGGATGACACACGATGGTCAAGGTGCTGGTTTTAACAACTTCGACTTCGGTGGTGCTAAGTTAGACATGGGCTTTGTTGGCCAAGTTAAAGGTGGTTTGGTTAACGACAACGGTCGATACGCTGTGACCGCAAAACTGCACAGCATCAACGCTGGTATCGGTAACCTAGATCTGTATGCGAACTACGGCTTTGCTTCAGATGAAGCTGATGTAGCAGGTGAGCCAAAAGTTAGTGATGAAACGGCATACCTATTGGGTGCGACCTTAGGCTTGGGTGAGTCTAACAAGTTGGTTGTTAAGTATGGTGACGGTGCTGATTCGTCAGTATATGACCTGAAAGGTGACTACCAGACTTTGTATGCAAGCGTTGAAGGTAGCTATGCAGCGACAGACAACTTCATCATCGATTACTTAGTGTCGTACAAAGACAACTCTGGTTCTGATCTAGACCGCGAGAATACGGAATACGCTGGTATCGTTCGTCCACAATACCAATGGGATGATGTTCACTCTACATGGCTAGAAGCGGGCTACGGCATGGTTGATTACGATGACGACGGTGAAGAGAACGCGTGGAAAGTAACCCTGTCTCAAAACGTTTCTCTAGGTGGTTTACCTTGGAGCCGTCCAATGCTTCGCTTCTACACAACCGTGGGTGATGTAGAAACGAAAGGCAACACAGTGAAGACAACTAATGTTGATACATTGTCGTTCGGCGCAATGTTTGAAGCTTGGTGGTAATCACCGATATAGAAAGCGCAGCTCTTTGAATTCGGCATATTTCAAAGAGCCATGCTTTCGAATATCCATGCGTTTCAATAGTACGTAAATACTGTCCATTTTAGCCCTAAAGGCAGATTGATTAGGGCACGTTATATAACTCCATTCTTGGGCACATTCTTTGTGCCCTTTTTTCGTCTTGAATATCTGTTCTATCATTTGGGATTGCCTCTCCCTCTACCCTCCATGACATCTTCAATACCTCGTTTCATATTATTTTAATTTATCTCGCCGTGGCCCCTGCATATCAATAGCCTCGATAATGGGAAATACTAGATATCAATCGTATTTGATACGCCAATAGATGTGTTGAAATCCCTTTATTGAACTAAGGCTTTTAACAAAATTGACTAAATGTGGATTCATGAATCCATGAAACAGTTTCATGGCGTGAAGGTAATCTGTAAGCGCTTTCATGATTTCCATAACTGGCCTTTTTAGCTCGAGGTTTAGTGTGATGTCACTCACTTCTACTTAGACTTAATTCTTTAATAATCGTTTTGTAAGCGGTTACAAGCTAATGAAGTATCGAGGTTCGAGTGGCGACAATTAAACACGTATCAGAACATGCAGGTGTGTCTCAGGCGACAGTGTCTAGGGTCATTAATGGCACTAGTAGAGTGAGTCATGACAAGAAGTTAAAGGTTGAAAAAGCGATCAAGGAGTTGGGTTATCGCCCGAACTCTATCGCACAAGCTTTGGCGTCAAGTCGTACCGGTAGTGTTGGCGTTGTTGTTCCAGAGCTGGGCGGTTCTTTCTATTCGGGCATTTTGCACAGTATAGAAGAAAACCTACGCCGCTTTGGTTACCACGCTGTTGTTGCGGCGGGCTCGAACACCGAACAAGGGCAGCGCGAGTCGGTGGAGTTTTTGTTGGGGCGTCGTGTTGATGCTTTGATTCTTCACACTCAACTGCTCAGTGATGATTATTTAATTGAATTGGAAGAACAGGGGACCCCTGTGGTTTTAATTAACCGCTTCATCCCAGAAATGGCGATGAGTTGTATTGATATTGATAACGAAGTCGGGGGGCTGCTCGCTACTCAATATCTTTTGCAAAAGGGACATACAGATATCGCGTGTATTACCGGGCCTTTAGATAAAGCAGACGCTAGGGGGCGTTTGCAGGGGTATCGAAAGGCCTTGGAAGAAGCGGGTGTGCCTTACGATGAAGCTTTAGTCTCGGAAGCGGGCTTTACTGAAGAGACTGGTATCAGTGCTATGAAGAAGCTGATTAATCGTAAGTGTCATTTCACAGCAGTATTTGCTTCGAATGATCACATGGCATTCGGTGCCTTTGAGGTGCTGCATCAAGAGGGGCTGTCTGTTCCAAAAGATGTATCACTGGTGGGCTTCGATAACACCATCTTCGCGCGCTATCTGACCCCTAGTTTGACCACCATTAATTTCCCTATTGAAGAGATGAGCGTTGAAGCCGTACAGCTTACTCTACAGAAGCTTAAAAAAATCAAACATGACGTGAACTTTAAATTGCTGCCGACGTTGGTCACAAGAAACTCGGTATCGGATTTACTCGTTACCCTATAAAAACATTAAGGATAGAACATGAAATTTAAGACCTTAGCGCTCTCGTGCGCGGTTGCTTTAGGATTAGGTACAACGGCTGTTAATGCGGCTGACAAAGAGATTCGTTTCGACGGCTTCCCTGATTTCGATAGCAGCCTGAAGGTGTTACTGCCTGATTTCGAAAAGGAAACAGGGATTAAAGTTGATTACCTTATGAACAACCACGGTGACCACCACACCAAGCTAACCACCAACTTGGCTACTGGCTCGGGTGCTGGTGATGTGATTGTTGTCGACGTTGAGAAAATCGGTCCATTCGTTGGCTCTGGTGGTCTAGTAAACTTATCTGAAAACTACGGTGCGGATAAATACGAAGAGCGATTCGCACCTTACGCATGGGCGCAAGGTAAAGGCGCTGACGGCGACATGTACGGCATACCTGTCGATCTTGGTCCAGGTGTTATGTATTACCGCACTGATGTATTCGAAAAAGCGGGCATTGATGTAGAAGAAGCTATCAAAGATTGGGATTCATACATCGCTGCCGGTGAAAAACTGAAAGAGCAAAACGTACAACTTATTGCTTCAGCGGCAGACGTTGCACAGGCAATTATCTTCACAACGGTTCCTGAAGGTGAAGGTCTTTACTTCGATAAAGATGGCAACCCAGTTGTGACATCAGAGCGTTTTGTTCACGCTTTTGAAGTAGCAAAAGAGATCCGTGACAAAGGTTTAGATGGTCGCATCCTGGCTTGGTCTAACGAATGGTACGAAGGCTTCCGCAATGGCACATTTGCAACTCAACTTTCTGGCGCTTGGTTACTTGGTCACCTAAATAACTGGATTGCTCCTGAAACCAAAGGTAAATGGGCAGTAGAAAACCTACCTGATGGCATCTACGGCAGCTGGGGCGGTTCATTCCTTTCAATTCCAACTCAATCAGATAACCCAGATGAAGCTTGGGCTCTTATTGAATACATGACGACTGACCGTGAAGTTCAACTTAAGCACTTCGAAACGATTGCTGCTTTCCCTGCGAACGTAACTACGTATGACGATGAGTTGTTCCAAGAAGAGATGGAATTCCTAGGTGGTCAGAAAGCGCGTCTTCTATTTGCTGAAGTGGCGCAGAACATCAAACCAGTATCTCCAGCTCAAGGCGACCATGTAGCACGTTCTATAATTTTAGAGAACGCATTGATGGAAGTGCTTGATGAAGGTAAGGACATCGAGACTGCATTGAAAGAGGCAGAGCGTCTAATCAAGCGTCGTACGCGTAATCTTTAATTTGTTTTTATTTTGAGTAAGTGAGGAAGCGTGGATAACGCGCTTCCTTTTTTAAGAGGTCGTTACTATGAATCATACAGCGAGCACAACGATAGAACCTGCGGACAAAAGCTTTTTTTCTCGTCTGAATTTGAAAGCGCTTACACCGTATGGATTCCTTCTGCCGTTTCTGATCATTTTTTCTGTATTTGGGATCTTCCCGCTGTTGTTCTCTGTTTACCTGTCGTTCCACGAATGGAACCCAGTACAGGGCATGGACGCAATGCAGTTTGTTGGTTTTGAGAACTATCACATTGCATTGACTGACCCGTGGCTATGGCGTTCGTTAAAGAACACATTGTGGCTAGCAATCACTTCGGGTGTGGCTCAGCACTTAGTCGCTATTCCAGTGGCTTACATGTTGGTTTCAATGGGTGACCGTATGCGTCACTGGCTAACATCGGCGTACTTTCTACCGTTCATCACATCAACGGTCGCAGCGTCACTGATTTTCTTCAACATGTACTCTCCTAACTCAGGAATTATTAACCAAACGCTAATGGCTCTGGCCGATAGCACGCTGTTTGGTTGGGCATTTGCTTGGGTTAACGATTTTCAACCAATCCGTTGGTTAGACGATGCGACTATGGTGAAGCCGTCTATCGCGATCATGGTTTTCTGGAAATACACCGGTTTTAACATCGTCCTTTACACCACAGGTTTAATGACGATTCCTAAAGATATTTTAGAAGCTGCTCGTATGGATGGTGCCAACGCCTTCCGCCGCTTCTGGAACATTTCACTACCAATGATTCGTCCATTCATCTTCTTTGCTATCACCATGACCATCATCGGTAACCTGCAAATGTTTGAAGAACCGTTCGTTCTAACGCGTGGTACAGGTGGTACAGGTCAATCTGGTTTAACTATCTCTATGTACCTCTACAAAGTGGGTTGGGAATGGTTAGAAATGGGCACAGCGTCAGCAATTTCATGGCTTCTGTTTGCACTCATCGCGTCTTGTACTTTGGTTCAATTTTTATTCTTCGGTAAGAAAGGCTTAGGGGAACATTAAGATGTCGACATCAATTAAGACAAATACCTCACCACTAAGTGGCCTAATGCCAAGCGAACGCACCATGTACATCATGACTAAGATCTTGATGGTCATGCTCGGCATATTACTGATTGTTTCCGCAATCATTACGGTGTTCCCGTTTGTGTGGTCAGCACTGCTTTCAACACGTGACCGCTCGGAGATCTTCGGCTCGGGCATCAGCTTTGCGATTGGCGATAGCCTAATGGTGAACTACGCAAAACTGCTGGAAATCATGCCGTTTTGGAAAGCGATGTTTAACTCGATTTACGTGGCTTTCTTAGGCACCACTATCTCGCTGCTGTTTTGTAGCATGGGTGGTTACGCGTTTGCTGTGTTTAAGTTCCGCGGTAAGAACGTGTTGTTCGGCATGCTGGTTGGCTCAATGGCGATTCCGCCAGTGCTTAGCTTGATCCCTTACTTCATGATCGTGAAATTCTTAGGCTTGTTGGATAACCACATGGCGGTATGGCTACCGTTTACCACCACACCATTTGGTATCTTCTTGATGCGTCAGCACGTGATTGCATCGATTCCTAAAGAGCTATTAGAAGCAGCGAAACTGGATGGTGCAGGTGAGTTCAGAACGTACTGGAGTGTGGTACTGCCACTGATGAAACCAGCACTAGCAACACTCGCTATCGTGCAGTTCGTCTTCTTCTGGAACATGTTTATGCAGCCTCTTGTGGTGCTGAACAACCCTGACAACTACGTCATCACACAAGCACTACGAAGTGTTCAAGGTATTCCGAATACGCCATGGGGCGCGGTAATGCTAGGTACCACAATTTCTATTTTACCACTCGTTATTACTTACCTGTTTGCATCGAAGCAGATGATCAGTGGTTTAACGTCCGGCGCAGTTAAAGGTTAGGTTTAAGGGTTATAACAATGAATAAATTTCAACTTCCAAGTGATTCAAAGTTACGCAGTAAGGAATTTGTATTCGGTGTCGCGACATCTTCATACCAAATTGAAGGCGGCGTTGAAGAGGGCGGTCGTACACCGTCTATCTGGGACACATTTTGTAAGACGCCAGGTAAGGTAGATAACGGCGACAGTGGTGATGTGGCGTGCGACCACTACCACTTGTGGAAGCAAGATATCGAGATGATTCAAGGTTTAGGTGTTGATGCTTACCGCCTGTCAATTGCATGGCCACGTATTCTGCCGCAAGACGGTGTGGTGAACCAGCAAGGCCTTGAGTTTTACGGTCAGATTATCGACGAGTGCCATGCTCGTGGCATGAAAGTGTATGTGACTTTGTACCACTGGGATCTTCCGCAATATCTTGAAGACAAGGGCGGCTGGTTAAACCGAGAAACATCTTACAAATTCGCTGAATATGCAGAAGTGGTGAGCAAGTATTTTGGCGATACTATCGACGTATACACCACGCTCAATGAACCGTTTGTGTCTGCGTTCCTAGGTTACCGCTGGGGCGAACATGCGCCGGGTATCAAGGGTGAGAAAGAGGGCTACTTAGCATCTCACCACCTAATGTTGGCACACGGTTTAGCAATGCCGATTCTTCGCAAGAATGCGCCTCATGCTAAGCATGGAGTGGTATTTAACGCGACTCCAGCTTACCCGCTAACGCCACAAGATCAAGGCGCCGCAGACTACTGTGAAGCAGAGAACTACCACTGGTTTATCGACCCAGTATTGAAGGGTGAATACCCACAACTGGTCGTCGAGCGCCAAGCGATGAACATGCCGATGATTTTAGAAGGTGATTTAGACATCATCAGCGCACCAGTCGATTACATCGGTATCAACTACTACACACGCAATGTCGCTCGCTTCAACGAGAATGGCGACATTGAATCAGTGAAACAGACTGACGCAGAGCACACTTACATCGGCTGGGAAATCAACCCACAAGGCCTAACGGATTTGCTAACGCGTTTGGATGCTCGCTACGAAAATATGCCACCCATCTACATCACAGAGAACGGTGCTGCAGGTAACGACGAGCGTGTTAATGGACAAGTGATGGACGACCAACGAGTTCGTTATTTCCAAGGTCATATCGAAGCGGTTCACAACGCCGTTGAAGCTGGCGTGAAAGTCGATGGCTACTTCGCTTGGAGCCTGATGGATAACTTTGAGTGGGCATTCGGTTATTGCCAGCGTTTTGGCATCGTTCACGTTGATTACACCACCCAAGAAAGAACATTGAAACAGAGCGCAATTGCGTATCGAAATATGCTTCTAGAGCGCGCTGAGGAGAACAGATAATGGCTAAAGTAGAATTTAAGAACATCAAAAAATCATTCGGTGATGTTGAAGTTGTCAAAGAGTTTGATTTTACGGTTGAAGATGGTGAATTCGTGGTTTTCCTTGGCCCATCTGGCTGTGGTAAATCGACAACGCTACGTATGCTTGCCGGACTTGAAAGCATCAGCTCTGGTGACATCGTAGTTGGCGGCAAGTTGATGAACAAAGTCGACGCGAAAGACCGCGATTTGGCGATGGTATTCCAAAGCTACGCTCTGTACCCACACATGACGGTTTACGAGAACATCGCTTTCGCACTAAAACTGAAAGGCATGCCGAAAGCGGAAATCGACGTAGAAGTACTAAAAGCGGCGAAAATGCTGGAGCTTGATCCACTACTTAACCGTAAGCCAAAAGAGCTTTCTGGTGGTCAACGTCAGCGTGTGGCAATGGGGCGTGCGATGGTTCGTACCCCTAAGGTTTTCTTGTTCGACGAGCCGTTATCTAACCTAGATGCAAAACTGCGTGGTGTGATGCGTGAAGAGATCAAACACCTACACCGCGAGCTTAAAACCACCACGATCTACGTAACACACGACCAGATCGAAGCGATGACACTGGCAGATCGCATTGTGATCCTGAAAGACGGTTACGTTGCTCAAGTGGGTACACCAACGGAAGTGTTCCAACGCCCAGCTAACAAATTTGTCGCGCAATTCATTGGTAACCCGTCAATGAATATGTTGGAAGCTAAGCTGATTGAAAAAGAGGGTGAATACTTCGTTGAACTTGGTGATGTTCATATCCCATTGCCGGAGCGTTTTAAGTCTCTGGCCTCTAAAAATCTCGCGCTTCACTTTGGTGTTCGTCCAACAGACATCCACCTACGTGCCGAGCAAGTGGATCACGACCGTGTGCTGCCATTCCCTGTGAAAATCAAAGACAAGGAACTACTAGGCGCGAGCATTCTTCTGAAAACAGAAATTGGCGGCCAACCGCTGATGGTTGAGACCCAAGCCGCTGAGGTGGATGTGAAAGAACTGACACTTTACTTGGATTTGGATGCCTTCCACCTGTTTGACGCACTTAGCGAGAACTCGCTAGCGAGCTAGTCAATTACGAGCTAGCCAGTCAACTTAAGTCAGCCAACGAGCTGATACCAACCTACTTACGACAAATTGTTTTGGCTCCTCCTGATTTGGGAGGGGCTAGGGATAGTGATGATGAAATTCGGATATTTTGACGATAAAAACAAAGAATACGTAGCAACCACGCCGTGCACACCGATCAAATGGTGTAACTACGTGGGCACATTAGATTTCGGTGGCATTGTAGATAGCAACGGTGGCGTGTTGTTGTGTAAGGGCGACCCGGCACTGAACCGTATTACCAAGTACATTGCACAGCTGCCTAATTCAGATTTCAAAGGCTCGACCCTATACCTTAAGGTGCGTGACGAAGCGGGCAACGTAGAAATTTTCTCGCCTTTCTACACTCCAACTCTGAAGCCGCTTGATAAGTTTGAAAACCACACTGGTTTGTCTTACACCACCATCATTGCAGAAGCATTTGGTGTGCGTTGTGAAGCGACGTTCTTCGTGCCTAAAGCCGACCAAGTATTGTTGCAAGACATCAAAGTGACCAACATTTCAGACAAAGCGCTGCACGTTGATGTGGTTCCTGTGTATGAGTTCACACACTTTGATGCACTTAAGCAGTTATTGAATGCCGATTGGGTTCCACAAACCATGACATTGAAAGCGCACCAACAAGAATCGGGTCACACCGTGCTTGAGCAGTATGCCTTCATGAAGCGCGATTACGCGGTGAACCTGATGACAGCGGATCGCCTTGCGACGTCTTTTGATGGTGACCGCCAATCGTTCCTAGGTAATTTGGGCTACGGAACATGGGCAGCGCCGCAAGCGCTAGAAAACGACGAGCTTGGTAATACTGAGTGTTTGCGTGGTGACAACATTGGTGCTCTAAATCTGCGTTTAGGATGGTTATCTCCAGAGCAGACGGAACGTACGGTTGTGCAGATCGCGCAAGAACAGAGCTTAGAAGCAGCGCAGCCTTTGCTGTCTAAATACCGTGATCTTCAAGTGGTTGATTCGGCATTCGCTGAATTGGCTGAGCACTGGGATTCTTACCTACAATCGGTTCAGGTTGAAACGCCAGACCCTGCTATGAACTCAATGCTTAACATACACAACCCACGTCAATGCCACACCACTAAAAACTGGTCTCGTTACCTGTCTTTGTATCAGCTTGGTTATGGTGCACGTGGTATCGGTTTCCGTGACTCTTCGCAAGATACGTTGGGCGTGATTACTCATATGCCAGAAGAGGCTCGTGAGTTCATTGAGCGTCTACTATCGGTACAAAACACCAATGGTTCTGCGATGCACCAGTTCTTCCCATCGACCATGGAAGCGAACGCGGGTGACTCACGTGAAGAAGAAGATCGCCCGGATTACTACGGTGACGATCATCTGTGGATCATTTACGCGGTGACTCAATATGTGAAAGAAACGGGCAATGCAGACTTCTTGAACAAAGAGATCCCGTTCTACCAAAAAGACAAAGCGGGCAACCCAATTGAAACGGGAACCGTGTGGGATCACTTGTGCCGCGCAATTGAATTTACCTACACCAATACCGGTGAGCACGGCCTACCGTTATTAGGTTTTGCTGACTGGAATGACACGGTGAACCTGCCAACGGGTGCTGAGTCGATGATGGTAGCCAACATGTACGGCAAAGCCCTGCTCGATATGCTGGACCTTTGTGAGTTGCGTGGTGAAGCGAAGCTAACAACCAAGTTTAAAGATCAGTACCAACAGATGCAGAGCACAGTGAATGAGTGCGGTTGGGATGGCGAATGGTTTGTGCGTTACTTTGATGAGCAAGGCCTGCCGATTGGTTCTCACAAGAACGAGCAAGGGCAGATCTACACTAATGGTCAAAGCTGGCCTGTGATTTCTGGTTTCGCGACTCAAGAACGTGCGACGCAAGCGCTAGATTCGGTTTACAACAAGCTGAACACAACCAATGGCATCAAGCTTTCAACACCGGGTTACAACGGCTTTGATCCGCAACTAGGTGGCGTTTCGACATATCCACCGGGTGCGAAAGAGAATGGCGGTATTTTCCTGCATTCAAACCCGTGGGTGATGATCGCAGAAGCGAAAATGGGCAATGGCGAGCGTGCTTATGAGTACTACCGTCAAATTAACCCGGCTTCTAAGAACGACGACATTGATACCTTTGAGTCAGAACCCTACTGCTACCCACAAAACATCTTGGGTGACGAACATAAACAGTTCGGTCTAGGCCGTAATGCATGGTTGTCTGGTACCTCATCTTGGACATACGTTGCGGGTACGCAGTGGATTCTGGGTGTTCGACCTGAAGTAGATGGCTTGCTGGTGGACCCTTGTATTCCGGCTGAATGGCCTGAGTTTAAAGTCCGTCGTCAGTTCCGCGGTGCAACATACAACATTCATGTCACGAACCCGAATAACGTGTGTAAGGGCGTGGTTGAGATGAAGGTCAATGGTGATCTGATTTCAGGCAACAAAGCACCGGTGTTTACCTCTGGCGAGCACACGGTAGAAGTAGTTTTAGGTTAACAAAGAGAAGGGCGCTTTATGCGCCCTTTATTGCTCTTTCGTTTCGCTAGCAATGCGCTCTCTGGGGGGCTGATTTCGCATTCAGCAGTTGCTCTAGTTTAGCTCGATTATTTTGGTTGATAGGCAGCTTGGCATTGCCAAGTGAAGGTTTGAGACTGGTTCGGGCTAAGCGTCAATAAGCCAATCTGGTTATTGAAAGCATCGGCAGGGCAAGTCATTGGTTCTATTGCAATACTTTGCTCACTCGTTGGGGTGTACAGCTGAACAAATGGGTAGCTCGCATCTTGTTGATAGTGAATCTCGGCAGATGAATCTGAGCGTGTGAAAGTCAGTTGGTTAGTTGTCTTTGAATCAAATTCAAAGCAGTGGTTTAGGCTTTGATTCGTTAGGGAATCAGCCAAAGACAAACGGTCAAAAGCCTGTTTTTCACCATTAGGTAGGTCGTTCTCGTGTATGACCTCAGCACAAGATGACATGGTAAGCCCACACTGTTTCAAGTCAGTGCCAAGCGAGAAATAAGGGTGCCAAGCATCACCGAATGGGAAGGCGAAATCACCACAATTAGAGACAGTTGTCGAGCAAGATAGCTTGCCTGTGATGTCGATAGTGAAGGTGACTTCAAGGTTAAAAGCGAACGGGAAAGCAGGGTGCAAAGATGACGTCTGATATTGCAGCGTCACACTGGCTGACTCTTCATTGGCTACGCTGTTTTTGATTGAAAAAGGTTGGTTGTAGAGCAGGCCATGTACGGCGTGATTTGACCAAGGAAAGTTAGCTGGGAGTTGATGGTTTTGGTTTTCGAAACTGTAACGACCTAAGTTTAAACGGTTTGGAAAAGGGAATAATTTAGCACTGCGGGAAAAGAACGGATGTTGGTTGATCAGTTCATCATAATTCTGATAACCACAAATAAAAGAGAATGGACTGTTATTTACAATGTATTTATTTATAACAGCACCAAACCCATTGATTATTTGAAGTTCTATACCATGCTGGTGGTTTATTAATGTGACAGAGTCAATATTTCCAAATTTTTCATTTATAATTTTAAACATGTTGATGTCTCCATTTTTTAAAGATATTAACAAGAAGAAAAAAATATTCAATGGCGGTTTTAAAATGAATAATAAAATTCCATATACAAGCTATTCAGGAAATTCAAAACACCTGTGTAAAAAAGGTGATGCAGTTGAATTTATTCAACCTTGGTACACGCCAATTTCTACGACACCAGAAAATACCGGCATGGCAATCGGTGGTATCGGTAATACATTTACACTGACGCCAAATGGCAACACGCCAAACTTCAGTTTCATTCCAGGGATATTTGTCGACTGCTCACAACAAGCTATTAATTTTAATGATTTTTATGCGTCAGTGATGGATGTGCCGACCACTGAAAAGATCCAAGTTCTTAACGAGCAAGAGCTTAGTGTGCACCTGAATTTTTACCCAGCGCTATTCGATGGAAAGAAGATAGATAAAGAAAATATTTCGAATGCAATTAACCTTATTCGTGCCGCATTAGAAAATGGTAATTTCTATAAAGAAAATAAAGATAACTTTATAAAGTGGAATGTCGAGTTTTCTAATAAGACTACATTATTAATTGAATCCGATTCATCATCGATTGATTGTCAATTATATGTAGCCTTAGATTTCTTTAATGGTTTATTAATAAATGGTACAGCGAGACAGTTATCACTAACTGCGGGAAATAATAGTGATATAGAAAGTGTTAATGGTAGCGATATAGAATATAAGGCTTTATATCCATTAGCTGAATATCAATATAATAGTTTTGATGGTATTAATATAAAGCGAAAGGTAGTCTCGCCGATCGTTAAGGAGGATAAACGCCTCTGTTCTTTGCCGATGCACTGGAACCACTTCCAACTTACTAACCAATCACAGCAAACACGCGTGATTACTCTTGCTCAACCTCTACAAAACTTGATCGGTTCAACCTACCGGAAAGGTCGTGATGGGATTCAAGATTCGGCGTGTACCTTGTCTCAAAACCCGATTGATCAGCAGCATCAAGCGGTGAAGCTTAATGGTGAAAGCTACGGTTTTACTGGTGTTCAGCTCACAAGTCAGTCCCCTTATCAAAGTGACATTGAGGGTGAGGTGGTGTTTGGTGTTCAAGCCGAAAACCGTTTGATGGAGTCGGGCAAGGTATCGGTGTCTGTTAAGCCAACGCTTTATACTTCGAAAGTGACCCAGCAAACCGAGTTCGCATTGAAAACCGGCCGCACTAACGCTGAATTCCAAACTGGCATTTACACAGGGCGCGAAGCATTGAGCGCACTTGTTGTGGTACAGGTTGAATTGGAGCCGGGTGAGTCTGTAGACCTGCGTTTTGCACAAGTGATGGCACATAGCAAAGTGATGCTTAATGGCTGGAACTCGGAGAAGGCTTATACGCAATTCTACCCTCAAGCTAAACCTGCCTTACCTATGTTAGAAGATGTCTTGCCAAAGCTTGAGGTGATTGAGCAGAAGCTCGTTGAGCAGCAGACTGCTTTCCTAGAGCAAGCTCAGAGTAAGATATCACAGCCTGAATCAGCACTGCGCTATGCGACGATGGCGATGAACTCACTATCATTCCTTGCTGAATCAACAGTATGGGATAAAGAAGATAAGTTCCTAGTGAAAGAGTGTGTTGATTACCCATTCTTTAACTCTTTGGATGTGTATTTCTACGGATCATTTTCATTGCTCTATTTGCTACCTGAACTTGATGGCTGCGTGATGAAAGAGTTCTCAAAAGCCATTTTGGCCGAAGACTTTACTCAGCGCCGCTACTGGGAATATGAAGCGACACCGAATGCTGAATTGATTGATGAAAAGTACCAAGGTGTGCGTGCGATTCGAGGTGCAGTAATCCACGATTTGGGTAGCCCGTTCGACATTCAGCCTGACGCATATAGCTGGCATAATGTTAAGGAATGGAAGGACTTAGCACCGAAATACATTCTGATGGTGTACCGTCATTACCAAAACACACAAGATATGTCAGTGGTTAAAGAGTGCTGGCAAGCCGTTACAGAGAGCATCGATTTCTTATCGAACTTGATTGCTGAGGGCGATGATTTACCACTCACTCGAGGTACTGACGATACCTTCGATAACCTCGCTTCACATGGTATCTCTATTTACTGTGCGAGCCTCTGGGTTGCTGGCCTTCAAGCCGCGAGTGAACTTGCACAATTAATGGGTGAAGACGATCTGGGTTCGGACTACCTAACACGTTCTAAAAAGGCATTAGCCACGGTTGAGCAGAGCTTGTGGGATGAGAAAGAGGGTTATTACCACTTCTTCGTGACGCCTGTCCAAGCCAAGCATCTCACCGGTGAAGGCTACCAAGCTTTGGAAACTCTGGGGTTGGTTTTAACGGGTGATGCGATTGCTGATAAGAATATGCTTAACGACTATCTACAAACCGATACTTCGATAAACATCGGTAAGGTAGCTCAACGTGTCTCCAAGAAACGTTTGTTGAGTGAAACGGCACCTCAAGCTTTCACGCAAGAATATCTAGACTTGGTACCCGATTCAGACAATAGCTTTGGTGATGCGCTGCTTGCCGATAGTTATCTCAAACTGATTGGCCTAGAGGGTATTTTCCCGCAACAGCGCATTCAGCGTGCATTGGACTATGTTTATAAACATAACTTCGAGATTAACAGCCCTAAACTTGGGGTGGCGAATATGACGCTCGCGGATGGTTCTCCACATGAGGCTTTTCAGGCGCAAGACGTGTGGATTGGCGTGCAATTTAGTGTCGCGACAGCGTTGAGTTTAGCGGGCAAATCGCAGCAAGCAGAAACATTAATGGATACCGTGTATACCGCGCTGTATGACTATTCAAAAATTCCATTTGCCGCACCAGAAGGGTTCAACTGTTCAGTCTCATTTGATGAGAAAGATCTTTCAGAGTCTTTTAAATTGTCACAAAGTGATGCGAAAAAGTGGATTAATGCACTTAAATTGCAAAACTGTGTGCTGTCTGACGGTCGGGTTAATCCTAGTTTGACGAAAGACAATGATAAATTTGTTAATATGGTACAAGGTGAAATTTCAGCGGATCAAGCTACGGTTCTTCATAAGTGGCTTCTGAGCACAGGTTTGAAATATACCGCGGGTCGCTACTTCCGACCGGGGATGATTTTCGCCTACTTATATTAATTAAATAGTATGAGTTTCACCTTAAGCAATGTTGAGTTGAAACTGATGGGGAGCTTTAGGGCTCCCCTTAATGTCATTGGGTTAGGGTATTGAGATGCGCACTAAAACTAAAAAAACCACCGTATACGATGTAGCGAGGCTAGCTGGCGTTTCTCCAAGCACGGTTTCTCGTTTTCTTAATCGAACAACCTATGTGTCGGATGATAAAAGCCAGAATATCGAGCAGGCAATCAAAGACACCGGCTATAAGCCGAATTTTCAAATGCAGGAAAACATTAATCGCCGTTCATTAACGATTGGTGTATTGGTGCAGCATCCTGATAGCCCTTATACCAGTCGTATTCTTAACGACATGGAGAAAACCCTGATAGCTCAAGGCTATTCGTTAGTGATAGCTACCGGGCATTGGCAAAAAAAGCTCGAAATACATGCCTTGGAGTATTTAGCTAAGAGTAATGTCGATGGCATGATCATCGTGACAGGCAGCATTACCAAAGAGGACATCGCTAAGTATGCGCAAGACATTCCGGTTGTTGCAGTGGGCTATGACATGGTTGCAGATAATGTTCGCTCAATTAACATTGATAATGTGTTGGGTGGTTACATGGCAACCCTCCACTTGCTCCAACAGGGGCACGTGAATATTGCTCATATCAAAGGGCTTTCTAGCCAGCCAGACGCAGGTAACCGCTTTGAAGGCTATAAGAAAGCGCTTCAAGAAGCGGGCATTAAGGTGATGCCAAAGCTCGTCAAGCAAGGGGATTTCAGTAGTGAAAGTGGCTATGAGAAAACCGTGGAATTAATCGAGTCGAAGATTCATTTTTCTGCTCTGTTCGCAGCCAATGATCAAACGGCTTATGGGGCGATTAAGGCGCTCCATGATCACGGGTACAAAGTGCCAGAAGATGTGTCAGTAATAGGGTTTGATGACTTACCAACGTCGAAGTATTTCACGCCAGCATTGACGACTTTGAGGCAGCCGATTGAAGAGATTGGCGAGGTGTGTGCTCAGTCGATCTTGAACTTGTTATCTGGCGAGCGACATGAAGCTCGTTTACCACCCATTGATCTAATCGTCAGAGAGTCGACCAAGTCATTGTATCGTTAATTTCAAGACAAGCATCAAGGTGGTGCGCCCGTGATGATTAGTATTGATGTCAATGCGAACCATGGTGCAGGAATGCTAAAACACTTCTACCCCATTATTCTTAGCTCCGCCGAACGGAGCCCTTCGAACGTTCTAGAATAGAATAAATTAAACCAATCCATATGTACGAAAGTTATACAGATATTTTTGGTAGGCTTCTTACGAATATCGCTTTCGATTCACACAATAGCATTATATTTATTGAGTATGACAATAGACGACAGCAAAATAATAAAAACGTAGATACGGAAGAGTTGCGTCTGTAAAGCGCGAGGCATTTACATACAGTTTTAGCTATGAGGAGGTCAAATGGGTGACTGGGATCATTTACATGACATGCATAATGAAGGTTATAGCGCTGATCAGATAAGTGACGCAGCAGCTTGCGGGTATAACCCATATGATATTAACCTAGATCTACATGCTTTAGGGTTATCTCCTAAAGAATGGGAGGCGACTGATAGTAATTTCAATTCAGAGTTATCCAAAGTTAACCCCAAGTTAAAGGTGATCTTTGAGGATCTGGTGGATAATGCCGAAGCTTTCTACGAGTTTACAAATCGTTATTTGCAGATTTGGGGGGAATTAGGAGAGTTATATGCCGAAGTTAACTATGGGATTAAGCGGCATAAACCACATACTAAAGGGTCTGACGGAAAGCTAGGAAATGACTTCATCGAAATAAAAACGATTTCTCCTGAAAAGAATAAAGAAGAAGTGAAAGTGAAACGCGCTGGAAACTTTAATAAGCTTCTAATTGTAAAAATATCCTCCGACTTTACGTTTGAAGGGCAGCTAATCGCCCGAAAAGATCTACCGAAAGGTGAAGGTAAACATGCAAGAGCTTCATGGGATCGTAAGAAAATTGTAGTCACAAAACCACAAACTGTAATCACAAAATCAATGACTGGCTCACCTGAAGCCAAAATATATGCAGCCCTAAAGCTTCCTACTTATTTAGATGCCGAACTTCAAAACAAGCTTGGTTTGTCGGAGTCAGATTTCACCAAAGCAGTTAGTGAGCTTTCTAAATCCCAAAAGATTAAGCGTTCACTAGAAGATGGTAAGAAATGGGTACGTAATACAAAGTAACCTAGTAAATCGATAAGACAGATTTGCAACGATTGGCATTCTCAGTTCAAGTTGAATTTAGTGCTTACAGTTCAATTCTAAATAAGTTGAGTGGTGGTGTCGTTTACTGCTTAACGTTTCATCAGCCAATCCACAATCTAGTAAATTAGTTAAATCGGTAACTCATATTTGCCCCTTTTCTTGTTAGTGCTTTTACTCATTCACATTCTGTTAATGTGGGCTTGCCTTACGATAGCTAATAACAAAAGTCTCTAAAGAGGGGGCAGAATTAAATGATCTACCACAATCCATCATGATATGAACTGATACTACTAAGTTAAAGCCCATAGAAAAACCAATAATCTATGGGCATAGAGTTTATGATGCTACGTTGTATTAAACTTGAACAAGTTCTTTGTTTTCAGGCTTGGTTTTTTTAACAATACCTTCTTTATCTACGTTCATTTCTAAAGGCGTTTCTAGGTATTTTGAACCATAGAAGGAAGCACTTAGAACATCACCTAGCTCAGTAATTAGAGGGTAGCGTGGGTTTGCACCAGTACATTGGTCATCAAACGCTTCTACCGCAAGCTCATCTAGTTTAGCGATGAAGTCAGCTTCGTTAACACCCGCTTCTTTAATAGATAGTGGGATGTCTAGGTCTTTCTTAAGCTCTTCTAACCAAGTCAGTAGACGCTCAATCTTCTGTGCAGTGCGGTCACCAGCTTGGCTTAGGCCTAGGTGGTCAGCAACTTCTGCGTAACGACGACGTGCTTGTGGACGGTCGTATTGAGAGAAAGCAGTCTGTTTAGTTGGGTTATCGTTCGCGTTGTAACGTACAACGTTTGAGATAAGTAGCGCGTTAGCAAGACCGTGTGGAAGGTGGAACTCAGCACCAATTTTGTGAGCCATTGAGTGACACACACCTAGGAAAGCATTCGCAAACGCTACACCAGCAATCGTTGCTGCGTTATGTACTTTCTCACGAGCGATTGGGTCTTGTGCACCATATTTGTAGCTAGATGGTAGGTACTCTTTAAGCATCTTAAGTGCTTGTAGAGCTTGACCGTCTGAGTACTCGTTCGCTAGAACAGATACGTAAGCTTCAAGAGCGTGAGTTACTGCATCGTAACCACCGAACGCTGTTAGAGACTTAGGCATGTTCATAACTAGGTTAGCATCAACGATAGCCATGTTTGGCGTAATTTCGTAATCAGCTAGTGGGTACTTAGCGCCAGTCTTATCGTCAGTTACAACAGCGAATGGAGTAACTTCAGAACCCGTACCTGAAGTAGTAGTAATACATACCAGTTCAGCTTTTTGACCCATTTTAGGGAACTTGTAGATACGCTTACGGATATCCATAAAGCGCATTGCTAGTTCTTCAAAGTGAGTTTCTGGGTGCTCGTACATAACCCACATGATCTTAGCCGCATCCATTGGAGAGCCGCCACCTAGAGCAAGGATT
>NZ_VFEB01000206.1:0-224 GCF_007858795.1 Vibrio sp. T20 | reverse complement strand
ATGGCGTTGATCTCTACGCCCATCGCAATGTTGGTCACTCGCTCAAGAATCAGCTCAACAACAACCGGTACCTTATGCTTGTTCATCAGCTCTTTGGCTTGCTCAAACGCCGCCGCAATTTGGTCTGGCTCACGAACTCGAATCGCCTTACAGCCTAAACCTTCAACAACGGCTACATGGTCAACACCGTAGCCTTCAAGTTCTGGTGCGTTCTGGTTATCAAA
>NZ_VFEB01000074.1:0-294 GCF_007858795.1 Vibrio sp. T20 | reverse complement strand
CTGAAACAATTATTATAACAAGCAACTTCCAATAACGGTAAAGCGAGGCTGTACGCTTTCGAAAATACCGTAGAGTTGACGAATCTTATTCCACCAACCGTAAGCTATGAAAGCGGCGGTAATACTTTGATTGTAGGTCCAACGGCAATCATCGAAAGTGCGGCAGCGCAATTGTCGCAAATGAACAGCCTAACGCTGCTTTCTACCGATGGCGAAAAGGGAACAAATCCCGAGCTTTACTACGCCAATTCGGTTCAGGTTTCAGGGTTCTTAGGTAAGTTTGAAGTTCTCATT
>NZ_VFEB01000251.1:0-257 GCF_007858795.1 Vibrio sp. T20 | reverse complement strand
AAGGACCGTGCTCCCAACCTAGTTGTTTACGAGTTGCTGCGATTTCGTCAGCGCCTAAAGGTGCACCGTGACAGTCGTGCGTACCTGCTTTGTTTGGAGAACCAAATCCGATTACTGTTTTAGTACAGATAAGAGTAGGACGAGGATCCGCTTTAGCCGCTTCAATCGCTGCGTTGATCGCGTCAGAGTCATGACCATCTACCGCTGGGGTTACGTGCCAGCCGTATGCTTCAAAACGCTTAGGGGTATCGTCAGAG
>NZ_VFEB01000115.1:0-433 GCF_007858795.1 Vibrio sp. T20 | reverse complement strand
ATGCAGTTGATATTGCACCCGCTTGCAGAGCTTGTACTGCTTCAGTACCACCAACCCACAGTAAAGCTACCGCAATAGCACCTTCGAGGAAAGCCCAGAAGATACGTTGAGGAACTGGAGTCTCAACCTTACCACCAGAGGTGATGCTATCGATAACTAAAGAGCCAGAATCGGATGATGTAATGAAGAACACAAGAACTAATACAATCGCAATGATTGATAGCAGCGTACCAAACGGCAGAGCATCAAACATTTGGAACATTGCTAGTGATACATCTGTCAGACCATCTTGGCCAAGTATGCCAATATTATTTACGATTTGATCAATCGCCATCCCGCCAAACACTGACATCCAAATGATAGTCACAGTGGTAGGAACAATCAGTACAGCTGTAATGAATTCACGAACAGTTCGACCTTTAGAAACACGTGC
>NZ_VFEB01000178.1:0-299 GCF_007858795.1 Vibrio sp. T20 | reverse complement strand
AAATCCGAGCAAATGTATAAACGCTCTCTACGCCAACACACCAAAAACGGCAACGTGCTCAATAACTACGGCACCTTTCTTTGCAAGCGGGTTGACTTCGAGAAAGCCGATCAAATGTTTAATCGAGCCATTGGGCAGCCTTATTACTATCTCATTCCGGCCAGTTATGAAAACGCCGCATTTTGCGCGTTGAAGTCACAAGATAAAGACAAAGCGAAATACTACTTCGTCCGAGCAATTGATCATGACCCTCATAGGCCAAAATCTATTTTGCAGCTAGCCAAGCTAGAAATTGATAG
>NZ_VFEB01000240.1:0-349 GCF_007858795.1 Vibrio sp. T20 | reverse complement strand
GCATTTCCCAAATTCCTATGTAAACGGCATACGTGACCGTATTTCATCTTGCACAGATGCTATCACCTGCCAAAAATAGGCGGAAAAGTGAAAAGGAAACAACTCGTGATAATTCGAATTTCTCGCTGTAACAGCTACAAAAAAAGATTGGGAGGGATGACATTGATCGAATTACTGATAGCCGTTGTGATTGTCGGGATCATTACTGCTGTCGCCTACCCTTCTTATACCAATCATGTAATTAAGTCTCATAGGACGGTTGCCTTGAGCGATCTTAGTCGAATTCAGCTAGAGCTAGAGACATCTTATGATGGTGGGTACGACTGGAGTCATATTATCTCTGGAGGCA
>NZ_VFEB01000010.1:0-236 GCF_007858795.1 Vibrio sp. T20 | reverse complement strand
AAGTGCCGCAAGAAGTGGTGGATGCCGTAGCTGCAGCAAAAGCGCGTGGCGGTCGTATTATTGCGGTTGGTACAACATCGGTTCGTTCACTAGAAAGTGCAGCGCAAGATGCACGTAATAAAGGCACAGAGTTAGTTCCTTTCTTTGGTGACACAGAAATCTTTATATTCCCAGGTTACGAATATCAGTTGGTGGATTGCTTGATTACTACCTTCCACCTACCAGAATCAACACTG
>NZ_VFEB01000088.1:0-407 GCF_007858795.1 Vibrio sp. T20 | reverse complement strand
GGGGGACAGTGGGCCGAAGCATTCGCTGAAGATAGAGCGAAAGAGTAGACGCGATCTTGCGTGTAAGTGGACGCGAAGCCTAATTAGATTACCTTATAGGTTTGGTGTCCATTTTAGCGATGATTTTGCTATCACATCTAATGAGATAAGACGTATTGAACCGTCTTTGAGCCTCTGTAACTGTGTTATGAACAACCTAATCCAATTCTGGGATTAGGTAACATCAGTTTACTGTAAAGCTATTGGCCAGTTTATTATTCTCACTATCTGTCATTTGTGTTTTAATGCACTTAAATGCTTATTGGTAGAGAGTTAAATGGCACGACGTAAAGATGGGATCATATGGCACTTAATGGACGCTCCATGGTGGCTTAGTGTGTTGCTCGCTGGTGTTATATACCTAGGGC
>NZ_VFEB01000214.1:0-291 GCF_007858795.1 Vibrio sp. T20 | reverse complement strand
GTTTCTTTAGAAAACAATTCAAACGGTTGCTTCGTGTTGGTTGGCAATGAAGTCAAGCTAACTCAAGCGGGTGTTGACGCGGTTAACAACGATGAACTTAACCTTAAAGACCTGACTATCAGCGCGTCAGTGTCGGATGGTGTTAATCCAACGGTTAGCGACAGTGATAGTTTGATTGTGAATCGTGTTAATGATGCACCGATTGTTGAAAATGTCATTGCAGACCAAGTGTTATCGGAAGATTTCGATGCATACACGATCGACTTGAATGAAGTATTCAAAGATACTGAT
>NZ_VFEB01000089.1:0-310 GCF_007858795.1 Vibrio sp. T20 | reverse complement strand
ACATAACCTTCTTAGAGCAATAACTTAAATTAGAAAGTTACGGATAACTTTTGGTATGGGAAAGCCACTTAATGAAGTGTTCAACTTCACTCGTACAGACCAGCGCTTGGGTTGTAAGCTATATCCATACTTGAGGCAAGGACACAAGCGGTATTGTCGCAGTAAAAAAAGAAAGCGCCAACGATTAAGAATACAATTTCGATAAATGACAGATCGGTTTGGTTGCAATTATTGATGCATATCATATAGTTGCTTATCAATCGTGCTTATAATCACAAAGTAACTACTGACTTAATAAATGATACAAAGG
>NZ_VFEB01000126.1:0-93656 GCF_007858795.1 Vibrio sp. T20 | reverse complement strand
TCCGTCTCCCTCCACCATATTATCCTTAATTGGAAAATCGAAAAGCCAACTCATTGAGTTGGCTTTTTTCGTTTCTGAACGCTTTATTGGTAGCCCTGCCTTATCAAAGCTAAACTTGAAGCCGCTTCTGTCTAAGTTCAACACTTCAAACTTCTATCCGTCGATGTCACAACAAGATTGAATCTCTTGAAGATCACCGAGCGCTCAGTCTCTCCAGACTTCCATGTGGCGTTCACATACCAAGTAAGCAGCGCAGCCTAAGCAGTTTGTAGATACATGCTCCTCACACTCATCCGCTATTTGTTGTTTCTGCTGTAGTGGTATTTCAGGTTCTAGTATCAGCTCGAAAAACTCAGTCGTCACGATGAACACCTCTATCTTGGCTAGATACCCAAATTGAATATCTAAATAGCGTTCAGCCTAACTCACTGTTAGCACAAAATATCACTCTAAATAATTGTCGTGATGATACCGTTTTCTAACAACGCAAATATCTAAAGAGCCGCATCCTTCTGTAAGCCGAAGGTAAACGCCCTTCTTAAAATTTACAGTTCCAAACAACCGGACACAAAAAAGCCCCTACAGATTTCTCCGTAGGGGCTTTCAATAATCAAAGTAATATCTCGTTAACTCATTTTTGGTTAACTATAGAGATTAACCTTGAATACCAACAATTAGCCAAGGCGCATTGTCAGTAGTTAGATCGCGCTCTAAGTGCCAGATATCAGTGATATCTTCTTCGATGCCATCCGCAGTATCACGGTAACGACCACTAAACTGTAGGCTTAATTGTGCTTTGCTACCATCGTGGTCAGCACGAACGATTTCAGCATCAACGTACATTACGTCTGTATGCTGATCACCGTCTAGCTTGTTACGCTCAGCTTTTAGGTCTTCAAATAGGCTTGGAGACACGTACTCTTCAATCGTGTTTAGCTCGTTGTGGTTCCATGCACCTTGCAGTGTACGGTAGTGCTCACGAGAGCCATTGATGAAGGCCGCTTGATCAAAGCCCGGTGGGTAGTTATGTGGAACATCGCTTTGTGCACCAAAACCAAAGCCACCAGCAGTGCCTTGTGATTGAGGTTGTGCTTGCTCGAAGTTATGAACATTTGGCTGTTGCTGCTTTGGTTGTTCAAACTTGTTCTGACCCATGCCGCCGAATGCCGGCTGTTGGCCACGTGTATTCTGCTGATTCATAGAGCCCTGCTTCGCGCCTAACATTCCACGTAGGAACTTAAACGCTAGGAACGCAATCAGACCCATGATCAGAATATCCATAAACTGGATACCTTCAAATGCGCCACCAAAGAATGCAGCTAAAAGACCACCAGCAAGTAAACCACCTAGCAAACCGCCCATAAGGCCTTTTTTGCTTGAGTTAGCTGCTGTGTTCTTACCCGTTTGATCTTGTCGGATCGAATTCGTGTTTTGTTGTTTTGGTGCTGGAGCCGTTTTAAAGCTTTTGCCAAATGACTTACCACCACCAAACTTTTTCGCTTCCGCGATTGGCGTCACCGCGACTGTTACCAACAGGATCGCGACTAGTGAGAAAAATCGTTTCATTATTATCCTTTATAGGGTTCTTTATCTTTCGACACCTTAATCATACTCGTTAACAAAGAACAATGAAATATTCACGGCGTTTACACATGTATCATAATATTGCGGCTATTAATTGATTACTAAACTAGCGAAGGGATTGACGGCACTCAGGGGCAGCATTAAAATATTGAACGATGTTCATTTAATAGAAACTACTCATGGCAAGACGAAACGATCATACTCGAGAACAATTAGTGCAACTAACCTTAAAGACGGTGACCGACTTCTTAGAAGAGCACTCCTATCACGAGTTAAGTTTACGAAAAATTGCCAATATGATTGGTTATGTACCAAGCACCTTGGTGAATGTATTTGGTAACTACAACTTACTACTTTTGCACGTTGTAGCTCAAACATTAGATGAACTGACGTCAGAGTCCGCTGCAGCGGTTGAACAATCGAGCAACCCCCAACAAGCTCTATTCAACCTTGCATACTGCTACCACGATTTTGCACAAAAACACCCTCACCGTTGGCAGCTTATCTTTGAGCACAACATGAACGGTGAAAACCTTCCTGAATGGCAATCAAACCGCATCGATAGAATGACAGGCATGCTAGAGCAGCTGCTAGTAGCGATTGGCCCTGAACATACTAAAAGCGAAGTCGTTAAAGCCAGCCGTGTATTATGGTCTGGAGTACATGGAATTACTCTACTTAGCGTTGATGATAAGTTTTTCGCCGCTGAGCCAATTGATGGTAAAGAGTTGATCAATAACCTAGTCTCAAACTACTTAACCAACTGGTAATCATCCAAGGAAAGACAATGAACAACAGCAGCCAATCTTCGCTGTTAATGCAAAAAAGGTTCCTACCCTACTTTATTACTCAATTTCTAGGAGCCTTTAATGACAACATATTCAAAAATGTCCTGTTACTGTTTGTTGCTTTCGCTAGCGTAGACACGCTGCCTATTTCCAGTAATTTATTCATAAATTTGGCCGCTGGCCTTTTTATTCTGCCCTTCTTCCTATTTTCTGCTTTGGCCGGAGTCTTGGCCGATAAATACGAAAAATCTTGGTTCATTCGCAAAGTTAAACTCCTTGAAGTGGTGATCATGTCACTGGGGGCGATCGGCTTCATCTACGAAAGTTACGGAATACTGCTACTGCTTCTGTTTCTAATGGGAACACAAAGTGCATTCTTTGGCCCAGTTAAGTACGCCCTGCTTCCACAGCAACTAGAAACGAAAGAACTGGTATCTGGCAATGCGCTCGTCGAGACAGGTACATTCTTAGCGATTCTAATTGGAACTCTAGGTGCCGGTATTATTGCGTCTGAAGAAGAGGCGAAGCTCATTGCTGCGGTGTGTATTGTTTCATTCGCTGTGCTTGGCTATCTATCGAGCTGCTTTATCCCACAAGCGCCAAGCAATGCACCAGACCTGACAGTGAAGTGGCAACCTATAAAGCTCACCCGCGCAACACTGGCGATTGCCAAAAAAGACCGCCCAACCTTTCAAGCTCTGATGTCGATCAGCTGGTTTTGGTTCCTTGGTGCGGCTTACCTAACTCAGTTTCCAAACTTCACCAAACTGCACCTAAACGGCACAGAAAGCTCAGTCGCATTTTTACTGGCACTGTTCTCGGTAGGCATTGCGATTGGCTCTTTGGCTTGCGATAAGTTGTCTAATCATCGAATTGAAATTGGTATCGTGCCAATGGGCAGCTTAGGTATCTCGATCTTTGGCCTTTTAATGGCGATATCCATTCCAGAGTCTTTGCCTAACTTTAACTCTTTCCATCAGTTCGTGATGTATTCAGAGCTGTGGCCGCTGTTTGCTTATCTTCTACTACTGGGGATCTCTGGCGGTATCTTTATTGTTCCTTTGTATTCACTGATGCAATTACGTGCGAAACCAAATGAGCGTGCCCAAGTGATTGCAGGGCTCAATATTTACAATTCACTGTTCATGGTGGGAAGCGCAGTTTTAGGTATTGTTTGCCTTAGTGTTCTAGAGCTTTCAATTCCACAGCTGTTTGTGTTGCTCGCGTTGGGAAACACTTTGGTTATGCTGTACCTGTTTCACCAGGTGCCTATATACGCTTTCCGTTTCTTTACATGGGTAGTCACTCACACCATGTATCGAGTGAAGCATAAGAACTTACATCACCTGCCAGAAAAAGGTGGCGCATTGATTATCTGCAACCATGTGAGTTATATGGATGCATTATTGCTGAGCGCCGTTTGCCCTCGCTTGATCCGCTTTGTGATGGAAGAAGATTACACCAAGTTGCCGCCTATTCGACGTTTCTTGAAAAGAGCTGGGGTGATTCCAATCTCCGCAACCAACCGTAGCTCTATTCGAAATGCTTTTAAAGAAGTAGAACGCGCCCTGCATGAAGGCCACATCGTGTGTATTTTTCCAGAAGGAAAGCTAACCTCTGATGGCGAAGTGGCTGAGTTCATGCGTGGTATGGAGCTGATCATCAAACGTTCTCCTGTCCCTGTGATTCCAATGGCTCTCAAAGGATTATGGGGCAGTTACTTTAGCCGTTACAAAGGCCGTGCCTGCAAAGGATTACCCACTCGCTTCTGGACTAAACTAGAGATAGAAGCTGGCGAGCCTATTTCACCTAAAGAAGCCTCTTGTGAAACTCTTCGACAGTCGGTGTCCAATCTTCGCGGCACCTTACGCTAAATAACCTTTACCGTATTCATATCAACTGAACAAGCGTTAAGTTTTCCTTAACGTTTGTTCAATTCATTTAGACTTACTTATCATTTTATTGAACGTATAGTGGTCTCATTACAATAACGTCACTACAAAACAAGACTCTAAATACAATGAACCTAAAAAAGTCCGTTCCGTTTTATCTTGCTGCACTATTTTGCTTAACGCCCTGGGTCAGTTCCCCGACAGCCCTCGTTATCGGTTTCCTACTGGCTAGTTTAGGTTTAGTTCCTGAACACTTGGAAGTCGGTAAACTCACCAAGAAGTTACTGGCCTACTCGATTGTTGGCTTGGGGTTTGGCATTCAGTTTGAAAAAGCATTAGCGGTAACAGGCGATGGTATTGGACTCATTGTAACGACGATTATTGGTACATTAGTCATTGGTTGGTTCTTGGCTAAACAAATGGGGCTAGACCGCACAACAGGCTACCTTATCTCTTCTGGTACCGCGATTTGTGGTGGTAGTGCGATAGCAGCTGTGGCACCCGCGATCAAAGCAGACGATGAACAGATTGGCTTGGCGTTAGCCACTGTATTTGTGTTGAACTCGGTAGCTCTATTCTTGTTCCCGATGATTGGCCATGCGCTTGAATTAAGCCAACAGACTTTCGGTACCTGGGCAGCAATCGCGATTCATGATACTTCTTCAGTTGTTGGTGCAGCATCAGCTTATGGTGAGGAAGCACTGACTACCGCGACAACATTGAAGCTCGCTCGTGCACTTTGGATCATTCCAATTGCTTTGGTTAGCGCAATGATCTTCAAGAGCGATCAAAAGAAGATTACCGTTCCCTACTTCATTTTCTTCTATTGCGCAGCTATCGCGGTTAGTGACCTATTGCCACAGTTTGAGATGGTGTATCAGGGGATCTTTGATGTGTCTAAACGTGCGTTGGTTGTTTGTCTATTCTTAATTGGTTGTGGCATCTCTGTCGAGAAACTGAAAGCGGCTGGGCCAAAGCCATTGATGTTTGGTATTTCGATGTGGGTGATGATTTCTACAGGTTCGTTAGCTTGGTTAACCCTCGCTTAATCTCGCGAAAACTGAATCGCTCGCAAAAATAGCGAACAACAAAACAAAAAGGCAAAGCTCGTATGGGCTTTGCCTTTATCGTTTGTTATCGATATTGATCAAACTACTATTCAAACAGGGGCTTATCACTCTTATTGCTCTCTCTTTTCATTAAAACAAGTACCACAACCAACACAAATGCGGTGAGTTCAGCCAACGAGCGAGTCAACCCTGACGAAGTGACCGCTTGGCCTATCTGCAGTAAAACCGCAATGATGAGGGCAATTTTCATAATAAGACCTTATTCTATAATCCGTTATTTGTATGGCTTATTATGATGGATGGTTATAAAGATAATAAATTCTGTTTTGAACTATCTAATTGCTAAATTAACTAACCTAGCGTAACTGCCCCTCTAACCACTTAATAAAGGTTCTTACCTTAGGACGTTTTTCCGTGCCTAACGGGCAGATTAAGTCATACCCTTTGTCAGTATCCATACTCGGATAAGGCGTTATGAGCTCACCAGTCTCAATGTACTGCTTAACAAAATGATAGCGCCCCATCGCGACACCGATATTGCTGAGGGCACTTCTTACGCCCATATCCCGGTGGCTCACGCAGTAAAATTGCTCAAACAAGTTCACATCCAAGCCATGGTGTTTAATCCAACGCTGCCATACATCTGATCCTAGTGCATGAATGAAATTAATCCGGTGCAGCGATTCTAAGCCATCATCAAAGATGTCGTGCTCAGCCGCGTAACTCGGTGTACACACCGGAATATACTTTTCACCAAACAGGCGCTGTCGATGCATGTCTTTGAGATCTTCAGCACCATAGTAAATGGCGACATCGAGATGATTTTGATGAAAATCCTGCTCTTCTTGCGAGAAGATGTTGAGATTAAACTTTGGGTATCGCTGTTTAAAATCAGCCAATCTTGGCAGTAACCAACTGTTGGCAAATGCAGGACTAGTACCGATATTGATCTGTCCATACAAGTCTGTGTTGGTAATGTCTTCGATCTCACCAAAAATAGAGCTTAACGACTTGGATAACGTTCGTTGAAAACGCTGGCCTTCTTCAGTCAGTTCCAGTTTACGAGTCCCTCGCACAAACAAGTTAAATCCGAGTTCACCTTCTAACACTTTGATTCGATGGCTAACGGCTCCCTGAGTCAGATGCAACTTTTTCGCCGCTAGCGTAAAGCTCATTTTCTCTGCAGCAACATTAAAAGTATGAAGATTTCTAAGTAAAGATTGATGGTTAGCCATACGAACTCATGCATTAAAAATTTTAATTCATACTACTACCCGTTTCGTTTGTTTGCATTAAGAAATAAGTTTTTAATAGCCGAAGTTACTTAAAACCCTGCCTCGTTCAATCTTTGACTCCATACGTTGACGAGCAGAAACATTAAAAAAATTAATTACAAACTTAGGGGCACATATGAATATACTCGGGTATATGCAAAAAGTAGGTAAGGCATTAATGGTTCCCGTAGCCACACTGCCAGCTGCAGCAATCCTTATGGGGATCGGCTATTGGCTGGATCCTGTTGGTTGGGGTTCAGAAAGCATCTTAGCCGCATTCTTGATCAAATCTGGTGGTGCGATCATCGACAACATGGCAGTTCTGTTCGCGGTGGGTGTCGCATTTGGTTTGAGCCGAGATAAAAACGGCTCAGCCGCATTGTCTGGTTTTGTGATGTTCCTCGTCGTCACCACGCTACTTGCTCCAGGCTCTGTCGCTCAATTAATGGATGTTGAACTAAGTGAAGTGCCAGCAGCATTTGGCAAAATCAGCAACCAATTTGTGGGTATCATAGTAGGTATCATCTCAGCAGAGATCTACAACCGCTACTCAACCGTTGAACTTCCTCAGGCTTTGGCGTTTTTCAGTGGTAAGCGTTTGGTTCCTATCCTGACTTCAATCGCAGGTATGGCTCTCTCTTTTGCTCTACTATACATCTGGCCAGCTGTTTATGACGCTCTGATCGTTCTAGGTATAAAGCTAGAAAGCATGGGCGCAGTTGGCGCCGGTCTGTTTGGTTTCTTCAACCGTTTGTTCCTATCAGTTGGTATGCACCACGCACTTTACCCTGTGTTCTGGTTCGACGTTGTAGGCATTAACGACATTCCAAACTTCCTAGGCGGTGCACAATCTATCGCTAACGGTACGGGTATTCCGGGTAAAACAGGCATGTACCAAGCGGGCTTCTTCCCTATCATGATGTTTGGCCTACCAGCAGCAGCATTGGCGATGTACCACTGTTCTGATGCGAAAAATAAGAACCAAGTATTCGCTATCATGCTTGCGGCGGCTATGGCTTCATTCTTCACAGGTATCACAGAGCCGCTTGAGTTCAGCTTCATGTTCCTTGCTCCGGTACTGTTCCTACTACACGCTGTGTTAACAGGTTTGTCGCTTTACATTGCGGCAAGCATGGAGTGGATGGCAGGCTTCGGATTCTCCGCTGGCTTCGTTGACCTAGTACTATCAAGCCAAAACCCACTAGCGGTTAACTGGTACATGCTACTGGTTCAAGGTGTAGTGTTCTTCGCACTTTATTACTGCATTTTCCGCTTCGCTATCATCAAGTTCAACCTACGCACTCCGGGTCGTGGTGAGGAAATGGAAGCAGAAAGCGAGACTGCATCTCCTGAAGCATTAGTTAACCTAACCAACAACTACATTGAAGCGATTGGTGGTGCTGACAATATCCTTGAAGTCGATAACTGTATTACTCGCCTACGCCTAACAGTAAAAGACTCATCAATCGCCGACAGTGACAAACTGAAGAAACTGGGAGCGGCAGGTGTGGTTCCGGTGGGTAAAGGTGGACTGCAAGTTATCATTGGCTTAGGAAAAGTGGATAAGGTCGCAGAACAAATGAAGAAGGCACTCGCTTAACACGGCACCTTTGATGACAAGATAAAACAATAAGAATTTGTGATGGCTTCACCACCATCACAACCCCCTGAAGCGCAATTACGACTAGTCACCGTGTATTGCGCTTCGTTTTATTTAGGGCGAACCTCTTGTAACCACTGTGCTAATCCCGCTCTCGATACCTTGATGCCTAGTTGTTCTTGCTCTGGCATGCGGTAGTACTCGATCGGGCATTTAAACCGCTCTAGGCTTCCTTGTAGTTGCTCTGCAAACCACTCTTTGGTTGGCATTTCATCACAGTCAACAATCGCAACGGGTCTAAAGCCAAATTCACTGTCTTCAACGGGTATGATAAAGGCTTGCTTAACCTCAGGCAGTTGACTGAGTGATCGCTCAATTTCTTCACAGTGAATATTCTCACCGCCAGAAATAAACTGATTGTCGGCTCTGCCAATAATCGACACTTGCTCTCCATTCCATTGACCAAGATCTTTACTATCAAACCAGCCATCATCATCCACCAATGGAGTTAAAGTGCCTTGATAGTAGTAACCAGAAGCGAGGGTATTGCCTCCAATATAGATACGTTGGTTTTCAATTTTCAATTGACGATGATTCAGCACAAAACCGGCGGTGTTTTTGGCATCAACGGGCTTAGCTGTCACGGTTGAAGCCGCTTCTGTCATGCCGTAGCCAAGCCATGTTTCGATACCCATTTGTTGAGCCTCAAGCCCTAGCGCTTCTGGAATATGACTACCACCTAAAAGCACATGAGTTAAAGTAAGTGCTTGCTTACCCTTTAATAACCTATGCAGTTGCGTAGCAACTAACGAAGCATGGCTACAACCTTCAATGTCTGATTCAAGCTTACCAGAACCTATTTTTATACAGCCACCAGCAACGAGCCAACGATGAACAACCGCCAGACCAGATACATGGTACATAGGTAAACTCAGCAGCCACGTATCACTGCCTTTAAATTGGAAAACATCCAATAACCCGGCAGCAGAACATAGGTGCTGCTCAAGTGTGTGAGCCACCGCTTTCGGGTTTCCGGTAGAGCCCGAAGTAAATACGATACTCGCGAGGTTTTGAGGATTGAAATAAGAAAGTTCTGACGTTGCTGCTGGTTTGTCATCAACATTCAAGTCACTCAAGCAAGGCAATGTAAGTAACTGAGTGTTTGGTTCAGCAATGTCTGATTGATTTAAACCACTACTTTCTAACAACCATAGATAACGCCTAGCCGACGGCCTATAAAGCGATTCAAGCTTTTGTACTAAGCGAAGTGATGGCTGAGGCATAGTGAACGCGCAAAGCACGCCTAGGTTCAGTGCCGCTAGATAAACGGGGAGTACTTCTGCTTGGTTCCTACCAACAATGGTCAACACGTCGCCTTCCAAGAGGCCTTGTTCTGATAGCTGTTGTTGGTAATCACTCACTAACGCCACAACTTGCAGCCAAGTATAAGCGCAGTTGGGAGTAACGAATGCTGTTTGATGTGGGTTCTGCTGCGCCCACTGTACCCAAAGCGGGTGATGATTAGATTGTGGGCGCATCATAAGATAACCAAGTTATAGGTTGAAAACGGTCTAAGCCAATCGAACGATCAGCCTAAGAAGACCAAATCAGTTGCTGCTGTTCAAGAGTAGCAACAGGAAGCTGGCAACCCGGCCATGAAACTTCTAACTGTTGCTGATACAAACCAATCGTATCAAGTCCCGGTACTTCATTAGGCAAGTACTGCTGTGCTAATCGCGCAATCTGAGTTAAGCCAAGGCTAGACTCAATACTTGAGCTTAGAACCGGCTTAATACCAAGCTGCTCCGCACGCTCAATGATTGCAACACAACGCTCTACTGAACCAATCAAGGTTGGCTTGATCACCACAGCCTTAACACCCGTTAAGTCGCTTAAATCAAATTCAGGGTTACGCACCGCTTCTTGCAGAGTTTCGTCCCAAGCAATCGCCACACCGTGGTCAATAGCAAAAGCTAAGCTGTCTTCTGGCTTTTGGCAAGGTTCTTCAATAAAGCTAATACGCTGACGCAGTGACGGCGAAATGTACTTAATGAACTGCTTCGCTTTTTCTGGCTTCCACGCACGGTTGGCATCAAGCCTTAGAGTCAAATCCGGAATCGATTCAAGAAATAAACTAACAAGCATGCCATCACGAATCGCTTCATACAGGCCGACTTTCACTTTCGCGACTTTCTCACCTTCCATCTCATTCAGCACCGGAATCAGTTCATCTGGATCTCCGGTACACAAAGGTGCCGCTTGGTAGTTACCTTCAGTGTTGAGTTCGCCTCGTAATTCCATCATCGCCATCGAAAAACCGAAGGCAACAGAAGGATATAGCTCATTAAAAGGCGTTTGAGGGTTGTTGTGACTCCAAAGCTCTAATTCATGTTGGAGCTGAATACCGGCTTGTTCGGCATCTTCTTGACTGAAGCCCGGCAGAGGTGCAACTTCGCCAAAACCAGTTTTACCGTCACACTCAAGTTGGATGATATAGCCAACACGTTCGTTCAACTTATTATCACGAAGAACCACTCCACTATCCATAGGTAATTGATAACGGTAGAGTTTAGCGTGACGCTGAGAATTCACTGAGTTCATAAAGTTTCCTAAAAAACGGGGAACATCAAAACAAAACGAGCCGCTATTAGCGACTCATTTTTAAGAGGAGAAAGACTATGGATTACGCGGGAACTTGTCGAAGTCCGGTCGACGTTTTTCGTTAAATGCGTTGCGGCCTTCTTGGCCTTCCTCTGTCATGTAGAACATCATGGTTGCGTTACCAGCCAACTCTTGTAGACCAGCTTGACCGTCACAGTCTGCGTTCAGTGCAGCTTTCAGGCAACGCAGTGCCATTGGGCTATGTTGAAGAACTTCACGACACCAACGAACGGTTTCTTTTTCTAGGTCAGCGACAGGAACAACGGTGTTCACTAGGCCCATATCCAATGCTTCTTGAGCATCGTAGAAACGACATAGGAACCAGATTTCGCGCGCTTTCTTCTGGCCAACAATGCGAGCCATGTAAGAAGCACCCCAACCGCCATCGAATGAACCCACTTTAGGACCCGTCTGACCGAACTGGGCGTTTTCAGCTGCAATAGTAAGGTCTGCCATCATGTGAAGTACATGACCGCCGCCTACTGCCCAACCCGAGACCGCTGCGATAACTGGTTTTGGACAAGTACGAATTTGACGTTGGAAATCAAGTACGTTCAGGTGGTGTGTACCTGAGTCATCTTGATAGCCGCCGTAGTCACCACGAATACTTTGGTCACCACCAGAACAGAATGCCTTCTCACCAAGACCCGTCAAAATGATCACGCCTACTTTCTCGTCGTAACGAGCGTCAGCCAGTGCATTAATCATCTCTTTTACGGTTTGTGGACGAAACGCATTGTGGACTTGAGGACGCGCAATCGTGATTTTCGCAATACCATCGTCAGACTTGTGGTACTGAATATCTTCATATTGACTGCTTTCATCGCTCCAGTTAACTGCCGCGTAAAGTTCTTCTTCTGTGATGCCTACTGTTTTAGCCATGGTGATTCCCATTGTTCTATTAGAGACCACGACTAACGAGTAGTCGTGACGGTGTTGCTCTGCTTTTGATAGTGCTTGATACGAGAGAACCGCTCAGTCAGATTAACGACGACTGGCGATACATTGGATTATCAGGTTAGAAAACAGCTCGGGTTGCTCAAAATGAACATTATGACCCGCGTAATCCACCTGACTATATTCAAAGCCACTATTCTCAGCTAGCTCCATGAATTTACGATCTTTTTTTCCACATACATAATGCAATAAATGCTCATGAGATTTCAATGTGGCACGTAAATCCGGTTGCTTAGCTAACGAAGTAGATAACAACATATTTGCTACGGATACACCAAGGTTACCACTACGCTTTATGACCAAAGTTTGTCTTTGCTCATGATTTAGTGAAGAAAAGACGCTTTGTTGATACCAATCGTCTAAAACATCTTCAATCGACTGCTGTGCAAAGCGAACAGCCCACTGCGTATCATGTACTAACCTTTGTGCTCTTTCTTCATCACATTCCAAGCCAAAGTTGCCACCTTCAATGATGACTTTCTCTAGATTGAGCGTCTCAAAGCAAGGGCTTGTCACCCCATACATTGCAAGCCTTCCGCCCATAGAGTACCCAATCACTACGATAGGGTAATCGGCAGGAAGATCGTTGAGCGCCAGTTGAGATGTGATGCACTGGACAATTTTCTTGCAGCAATGATCAAACCCTACTGGATCGATAAAGCGACTTTGTCCATGTCCGGGTAAATCTATGCAAAGGAGAGGAAAGTCCTCGAGGAATGGATGACATGCACTCCAATCATCCCCGCTTCCGAGTAAACCATGTAAAAAAACAAGCAAAGGTTTGTCAGAAGAATCTTGTACAGCTGGGTAATAATTGGAGTAAAGCATGTAAAGTCCTTAGGCTAATGCCTCGGTGAGCATTGAGCTGAATTGTTTCAGCAAAGTAGACGCTTGTTCGGGAGGTGTCTTAACTTCCACGAGCAAGGTACCCTGACCCTGTTCGAAATGTTGTTCGATAATGGTTTGGTAGCCGTTCAAGGTTTCTGGCGCAGCGTATCCAAGCTGGAATTGCGCAGCAGCATATTCAAAACTGAAACCATGAGGCATTTGATAAAGTGACTGTTTCTGTTGCTCAGGTACCGGCAACAAATCAAAGATCGCACCACCATCATTGTTAGTCACAACAATAACCATCGGCGTTAAATTATGAGTCAGCAAAGCCAGTGAGTTGAGGTCGTAAAGCAGAGAAGTATCACCAATCAACATCAACAGAGGGTTCTGGTTAACTTTCACTACACCCGCAGCCGTTGCCACCAAGCCATCAATGCCCGATGCACCACGATTACTGTAAACTTGATTCGCAGATATTGACGACAGCATATCCACCAGCCTTACCATCAAGCTGTTTCCCACAAACAACTCTCTGTCTTTAAGTCTAGACGACAAGTCAACTGCAACACTCAACTCTGTCAGTTGGTCATTATTGGATATTTGTGCGAGTGCGAGTTGCTGAACGGTATTTGCAACCTTGATTAATGGCGTCGCCCAACCCGAATATTTACCTAACAAAGTTGGCAGGTGTTGATCGGTGATCCATAACTCGATATTAGCAACAATATGAGTTTGCGGCAGATGGTCTTGGTTTATACGGTGCGCATCAGGTGAAACGACAACATATTGAGTGCTATCGAACAAAGCCGCTTGTGACTTAACCCATTGGTTTAATCGCTTAGAAACAATACGCTCACCAAACTGAAGAATGAAATCACACTGGTTGAGTTGCTGTTTAACGGAGTCACTCTGTAACCACAGATCATAATGCTTCCAATCACTGTTCACGCCCGATTGAGGATCACAGAAAATCGGCCAACCCAAAGCAGAAGCAAACTGCTGCGCTTTTGTCGCCGCTTTTTTATCAATCGAACCAATAATCACCGCACCTTTACGCGCTAGATAATCGCCCGGCGCTAATGGCTGTACAGTCAAATGATTGGGTAAACAAGTATTAGAATACGGGCTTGTTGACGAGATCCACCTTGCGACACTGTTAGTGTAGTCAGCATACATATCAGCGCTGTTGGCTGAATAGAGTGGCTCAGGGAACGGACAATTGATGTGAATGGCTCCGCCGACACTACGTTGCTTAGCGAGTGCGCTATCAACTGATGTCAGTAGCCAGTTCAAAGGCACTTGCGTGGTTGGACTTGGAAGGTTTAGCGCCGTTTCAACATGGGACGAAAAGATGCCCTGTTGCTGAATCGCTTGGTTAGCGCCGCAATCCACTAAATCGATTGGTCGATCAGAAGTCAGTAGGATCAGTTTCTCTCGTGTCAAACCAGATTCAGCCGTCGCAGGAAGCAAATTCGCAACAGCGGTTCCTGATGTCACAATCACCGCAACTGGTTTATCACTTGCTTTTGCTAAGCCTAAAGCTAAAAATCCAAGACCACGCTCATCAAAGTGCGTGTGTAAGGTTAACTTGGGGTTGGCTTCAGCTTCGAGAGTTAACGGTGTTGAGCGAGATCCCGGTGCAACACAAACATGTTCAACACCACTGCGGGCTAACTCTTCTAGTAACGTGTGACACCAAACTCTATTTAATACGGCTTGGTCGTGAATCATGACGCCACACCCAGCGGTGGGTGATCAGAAATTAGGCTGAGTAAAGTAGACATCTTCTTGTTCAATTCTTGCCACTCATGTTCGGCAACCGATCCCGGCACGATCCCCGCGCCAGCAAACAGCTGTACTTGATCATTTACAATCAAGGCGCTTCGAATCGCTACGCAGAATTCAGCTCGCTGATGGCTGATATAGCCCACAGAACCTGCATACCAACCTCGGGCAAACGGTTCGTGTTCAAGAATAAAATCCATCGCTTCTTTACGCGGCAAACCCGCTACAGCAGCAGTTGGCTGTAATGCAGCAAGTAACTGCACACCATTAACACCATTATTAAGCTGAGCATGGATATTGCGCTTCAAATGCTGCACCTTACGCAAGCGCACTAGACGGGCATCCTTTTCAACATGGACCGTTTGAGAATGAGGAGTGAGACGCTCAATGATGTCGTCGACCACATACTGGTTCTCGTTGAGGTTTTTGCTGTCTTGTGAAAGCCAGTTTGCTAGCTCCATATCTTCGGTCGCGTTCTCGCCACGACCAATGGTCCCAGCCAGTGCTTCTGTATCGAGCTCAGTGCCATGTCGGCTATATAAGCGCTCAGGCGTTGAACCAATAAAGCTGTGTTTAGAATCCAGCACCAACATAAAGTGGAAGCTGTGGTGATTTTGCAGATAGCTCGCTTTAAGTAGTTGAGCAGCACATATAGGAGCATCAAGTTGCAGCGTGGTTTTACGCGCTAAAACCACTTTCTTATATTCTTCGTCACTGATGCCTTTGAGTACCTTCTCGACCAAACCGCCCCACTGTTCTCTTTCTGGAACGTGGTTAATCTGTTCAATATGAGCAGACAAGGGAGCCAGTATCGCCGCTTCCACAGAAAGCTTATTCAGAGCATTAATAGAAGAAACGCGATCAGGGGACAAGTTAACTGCCAGCGACCAAGTATTGTCAAAGCGGATCAATTCAACCTGAGGAAGGAAGAAAAACGACTCCATGCAACGACGGTTCTTTGCGGTGTGCCCGTCAAACGAGCGTCCACCCCAGATTCGTTGGTCTTCACCAAGAATCGCGTAAGCGGGTGCAGGATCTGAAAACGTATGTAACTGTCCGAGCGCAACCACCTCTTCACGAGTGTCGCGTGACTGCCAGTAGAACTTAGGAAAGAGCGGTTGAGCATGAAGCCATTCAATAAATGCAAACGATGGTTTTTGCGTTAGAACTTCAACACAACGAACTTCACTTGCTTGGGCATTTTGTACTCGCTCAATCAAAGCGGAGATAGTTTGTTGGAAATGTGACAAATCGACCTCGTTCACATCTAAATTATTATTATATTAGTTTGATACTTTATGGGCAGTACCCACTTAGATCAAGAATGTACTATATCTTTTCAACATTCCTGTGATTTTAAGCGATCCCGCCCCTTTATTCATCTTAGCCAATAACCAACAAAGCTATTAATTAAAATTTAGAAAAGAGTGACAACAAAAAGGCTAAACGTGACACTGAAATGCGACATTCATCAGATTTTTATTCTATCAAACGCCATTTTGCGGTACTTTAATAAAGTATTTAAATTAATTTCAGGAAATCGGCAATGCAAAATATCGGGATGTCGTCAAAACTCAACAGCGTATGCTACGAAATCAGGGGGCCTGTACTCAAACATGCTAAGCGCATGGAAGAAGAAGGGCATAAAATACTGAAGCTTAATATTGGTAACCCCGCCCCATTTGGTTTTGACGCCCCTGATGAAATCCTTGTTGACGTAATCCGTAACCTACCGACATCTCAAGGTTACTGCGACTCAAAAGGCATCTATTCAGCCCGTAAAGCGGTTGTTCAGCACTACCAGAAAAAAGGCCTACGTAATCTTGATGTAGAAGACGTTTACATTGGTAACGGCGCATCAGAGCTTATCGTTATGTCTATGCAGGCGCTACTGGATAATGGTGATGAAATCTTAGTTCCCGCTCCGGACTACCCACTATGGACAGCGTCTGTTGCGCTTTCTGGTGGTACACCGGTTCACTACATGTGTGATGAAGATGCTGATTGGTATCCAGATCTAGATGACATGCGTGCGAAGATCTCACCAAAGACGCGCGGCATCGTTCTTATCAACCCGAACAACCCAACGGGCGCGGTATACAGCCGTGATTTCCTGCTGCAAGTGGTTGAGATTGCTCGTGAGCACGGTTTGATCATCTTCGCCGATGAAATCTACGACAAAGTACTGTACGACGGTGCGGTACACACTTCAGTGGCAACGCTTGCTGAAGACGTACTAATGGTCACGTTCAACGGCCTATCTAAAGCTTATCGCGTATGTGGTTTCCGTGGTGGTTGGATGTTCTTAACAGGCCCTAAACACCTAGCAAAAGGCTACGTTGAAGGGCTAGAAATGCTGGCCTCAATGCGTTTGTGCGCCAACGTTCCGATGCAACACGCTATCCAAACCGCACTCGGTGGCTATCAGAGTATCAATGAGCTGATTCTTCCAGGCGGTCGACTGCTTGAGCAGCGTGACCGTGCATGGGAACTAATCAACAAGATCCCTGGCGTTTCTTGTGTGAAACCGAAAGGCGCAATGTACCTGTTCCCTAAGATCGACACCAAGATGTATAACATCAAAGACGACCAAAAATTTGTGCTCGATTTCCTTAAGCAAGAGAAGGTACTGTTGGTTCAAGGTACGGGCTTCAACTGGCCGAAACCGGATCACTTCCGCATCGTGACTTTGCCACACATTGAAGACCTTGAAGTGGCGATTGGTCGCCTAGAGCGCTTCTTGCAAACTTACAGCCAAGACGATCTCGTCGACGCTAAATAAACACAACGAGAGATGGCTACAATTTGCTGTTTTAAAAGACTTTAACTTGTATTCATTCACTTCTATGCTTAAAAGGCTCCTATTTAGGAGCTTTTTTGTATCCGCTGTCTCGTATCCCTGTATTGAACACCAATACGAGTGGAGCATTGTTTAGAAAGGACGATTATGAAACAGAGCCATTTCTTTGCCCATCTCGCACGTATGAAGCTAATTCAACGCTGGCCTCTGATGCGATCTGTCTCAAGCGAGAACATCTCAGAACATAGCCTACAGGTTGCTTTCGTGGCCCATGCCTTGGTACTTATCAAAAACAAGAAGTTTGATGGCCAGCTCAACCCTGAACACATTGCTCTGCTCGGCATGTACCACGATACCAGTGAGGTACTAACTGGCGATCTGCCTACCCCCGTCAAATACTACAACCCAGACATTGCCCAAGAGTATAAGAAGATAGAAGCCGCCGCAGAGCAGAGACTGCTTTCGATGCTGCCAGATGAATTCCGAGATGACTTCGCCCCATTTTTAATATCTGGGACAGCGAGTAAAGAAGAGCAAAGCATCGTCAAGCAGGCCGACACCATCTGTGCTTACCTCAAATGCTTGGAAGAGCTCAGTGCGGGCAATCATGAATACGAGCAAGCCAAGCGCCGACTGGAAGAGACACTCGAACAACGCAAAAGCCCAGAAATGGACTACTTTCTCACCACATTTGCGCCAAGCTTTGAATTATCACTAGACGAGATAAGCTAGCTGGGTATAAGTTGTTTTTAATTAGCTAAATAAAATCAATTTGATAGGTGCTATTTTGAATTCTCTACTCGAACCACCCTTTGTACTCGAACAAGAATGGCAGCATCGAAATGACGATGAACATAAAATAAGACGTGATGATCACCGTAGCCCATATCAACGTGACCGTGCGCGCGTGCTTCACTCTGCTGCTTTTCGTCGCTTACAAGCGAAAACCCAGATTCATGGCACCATGGTGAATGACTTTCATCGAACACGCCTTACTCACTCTCTTGAGGCCGCTCAGCTTGGCACAGGTATCGTTGCTCAACTGAAGAAAAAGCAACCCGAGTTTCGAGACCTATTACCCTCAGACAGTTTGATTGATTCACTGTGTTTGGCTCACGACATAGGTCATCCGCCATACGGACATGGCGGCGAAGTCGCACTCAACTACATGATGCGCGGCCACGGTGGCTTTGAAGGCAACGCTCAAACGTTTCGTATTGTCACACAGCTAGAGCCTTACACTGAACATCACGGAATGAACCTATCTCGACGCACTTTGTTAGGTCTGATTAAGTACCCTTCTCTGCTTAGTGAGGTTCAAGCTAAATTGCAGTCTGAGCCCGTTAAGCATCAGCGACAACTCCGAGCCAAAGATTGGATGCCAGCAAAAGGCATCTACGATCATGATGAAGAACTGTTTAACTGGGTACTGGAGCCGCTTTCAAGCAGCGACCAACTGCTTCTAAAACAGAAAAGAAAAACGCATACCGATCCACTTGAACACAATAAGACCAAATATAAGTCGCTTGATTGTTCGATCATGGAGCTTGCTGATGACATCGCGTATGGCGTACACGATTTAGAAGATGCGATTGTGCTTGGGTCTGTGACCAAAGCTCAGTGGGTCGAATCGGCTTACCCTCAACTGAAAGAGATGGCCGACCCTTGGATTTGTGAACATCTAGATTCAATTACAGAGATGCTGTTCTCTGGTGAACAGTATCGTCGAAAAGATGCGATTGGTGGAATCGTCAACGCACTGTTGACCAGTATCTCTATCAAGCGAGTAGATGCTAGCTTTGAGAGTGTGCTGTTGGCTTACAATGCGGTGCTTGAACCTAGCATGGACGGCACGCTCGATAAATTGAAACACTTTGTCAGCGAGTTCGTGATTCAAGTGCCTCAGGTTCAAGTCATCGAATACAAAGGCCAGCAGATCATCATGGATATGTTTGAAGCATTCAGTGCGGATCCTGAACGCTTGTTGCCACTGCCAATCAAGAAGCAATGGCTACAGCATCAAGATGAATCAAGAAAGATGCGCGTGATAGCGGATTACATTTCATCAATGACTGATGATCTTGCGCAGAAAATGCATCAGCAACTGTTCTCGGCTCATACCGAGTTTTAACTCCTGGCTCACTCTACTCAGACGCTTTAATCTAAGTAGTTTTTCTCAAACACGCCCGCCGGCATTTGATTGATTTGAAACTGAATCATTTGGTCAAATGCCGTAAGCAACGGGCTAAAGTCGCCATCACGCTCTAACAAGCTAAGCAAATGATAGCCAGCTTCAACTGTTGAAAGGCTGTTTTCACTGGGTGCTTTGCGAATTCGATAATTACCCTTGAGATCTTTTGGTAAGTGGACCGTGTTCAACGCATGCAAGTTACTCGACACTTGCCACATCTTGAATGCTTTCTTCCACGTCCCATCCAATAAAATCACACGTAGCTTCTTGCTTGGGTATGTTGCCGACTCAACAGACACAGAGTTTTCACTTGGGTATAAAATCACATGTTGGTACTGTTCATCGGCCAGCAATGCGTTGAGTTGTTCATTGTCTGAAAAGTCTTCACCGACAAACGTCACGCTATTACTTAAAGATAACGAGAGAATACGTGCAGTTCCCATCGGACGATGCTCTTCTGATGGGTGCTGAAGAATGATAAGCTCAACATTCGATTCGAGTGGTGTAATCCACTGACAAATACAAGCTTTCAAAGCCTTGCTGCATTGGGGGCAATAACGAGACATGGATTTAATGTGTACCCTGTTTTAATTTTCACTTCACTTTTATGCGTCTTATTCCAACTTGAGCCAATACAAGCTTGGGTCGTTTGGGATAGCAATGCGATTGCCGAGGGGCAATGGTGGCGAATCCTAACAGGAAACTTTTCACATACCAACTACTCACACCTTCTGATGAATCTAGCAGGCTTGTGGATCATCAGCTATCTGTTTCAACCGAGTAAAAAACAGCTTGTTGCTGCTTTGCTTGTGATTAGTTTAGCGACTGGCGTCGCTCTGTTATTTTCGAGTATTCAGATCTATGTTGGCCTATCTGGCACTTTGCATGGGTTGTTTGGCTTATTCGCGCTCAAAGAGGCTTTAAACGGCAGGAAATCTAGTTGGCTATTAGTATTGGGATTAGTCACTAAAGTCGCTTGGGAGCAGCTGATTGGCCCTTCTAGTACGACTGGTGAACTGATTAACGCTCGTGTCGCGATTGAAGCCCACCTAGCAGGTGCACTGGCCGGGGGCTTCATAGCTATCGTTTTATACCTAACCAATAAAGAAACGGATCAAAGTTGAATTCTTTCGCGGTTCTTTTTAACTGTCGCTTCACCTATCCCTTTCACACTCGCCAAGTCATCAGCAGTTGTAAACGTACCGTTCTGCTCTCTATAGTCGACAATCTCTTGGGCTTTTTTGTCACCCACACCAACCAGTAGTGCTGATAGCTCCTCTGCTGTCGCTGTGTTGATGTTAACCGTAATCTCAATGCCATCGTAAAGCTCAACCTTGGTTGGGCTGTCTGCAAACACGGCAGGGCTTAAAAGCATCAGAAATGAAAGAAGTAATGTTGAGTATATCGTGCGCATAAATCGGTTCCTTTGTTCAAAAAAGGTAACTTATGCATTTGCCGCGCTAGATAACACAATCACCAGACAAAAATAAAGCGGGCCACCTAAGTGACCCGCTTTGTTATACATCTTGTTTTCATCAGTTCGTTTGTTAGCTCACAAATCTGATTTATCGAATAAACCTAATTTGCAAAAACAACAACCATCGCATGTTGACTCTCGGTAGTCAGTCACCAAACAGGCTTAACTACCGAGCTAAGCTAACTCAAGCTAACCTGAGCTTACTGACCTTGACCCACTACGTAATATTCAACGTCTGCGTTTTTACGAAGTACGTTTAGTACGTTAGTCAGATCTTGTTGGTTGCCAACTCGCTCCAATTGTGCACCAATTTGAGTGCTGTAAGCTGGGTTAATTTCAGCCGTTACTTTAGAAAGCTCAACAACAACGATGTTACCGTCTTGGTCTTTAGATTGACCGAACACAGCTTGGCCTGCTTCTGGTTTCGCTAGAGCGAATACAGATGCTGCTAATGGAGAGTTACGGTCAATCGTTTCAAGCTCTGTGAACTCAAGGTTGTTGTCCGCTAGCACTGCTTCGTTACCAGCTTTAAGGTCGCTAACTAGAGAAACACCTAGCTCAACAGCTTGCTCTTCTGCTTTTACAGCAGATAGTGCAGCCACAACTTGATCTTTAACTTCTTCAAGAGGAAGAACTGTCTCGTCGCGAGTCTCTTCTACACGAACAACAATCACGTGCTCAGGAGCCACTTCGATGACTTCAGAGTTTAGACCGTCTTCTTTCACTTCAGGGCTCAAGATAGCTTGCATAACTGCAGGCGTCATCAGAACTTCTGGAGCGTCAATTTGAGAGATGAAATCTGTTGTTGTGATCTTCGCATTGATAGCTTCTGCAGAATCATCTAGAGAGTCTGGGAATTCAAACGCTACTTTTTCTAGCTCAGTTTGTTGCTCGTAGAACTGGTCTACAGCGTGCTGGTCTAGAAGCTCTTGCTTAATCTCTGCCGCTACTTCAGTGTAAGGCTGAGCTTGAGACGCTTTTAGTTCGTCTAGCTTGATGATGTGGTAGCCGAAATCAGATTTAACTAGGCCAGTCGTGTCACCAATATTCTCAAGAGCGAAAGCCGCGTCTTCGAATGCTGGGTCCATCACATCGCGCTCAATCCAACCTAGGTCACCGCCAACGTCTGCACTACCGAAGTCGTCAGATTTCTCTTCCGCTAGCGTAGCAAAATCAGCGCCTGCATTTAGCTCGTCTAGGATAGACTGAGCTTTCGCTTCGTCATCGCCTTGAACTAGGATGTGGCTAACTTTACGTTGCTCTTCAGTTGAGTATTTGTCTAGATGCTCTTGGTAGTATTTCTGTGCTTCTTCATCGCTTACTTCAAGCTGAGACTTAAGCGCTTCAGCAGAAAGCTCAATGTAAGACACCTTAGCTTGCTCTGGACGAGTATAAGCCGCAGGGTTCTCTTGGTAGTACTGTTCGATTTGCTCGTCAGTTAACTCGATGCCTTTTGCTAGGTCAGCAACAGACAGTGTCACCGTGCGAATGTCACGAGTTTGTGCGATAAGCTTGCTCTGAGTATCGATTTCGCCTTGAAGAACGAATTCACTGCCTTGAAGTGCAGTCACAAGCTGGTTGCGCATTAAGTCACGACGCATGTATTCAGCGAAGCTCTCTGCGCTAAAACCTGCACGACGTAGTGCCGATTGGTAAACTTCTTGGTCGAATTGACCAGCTGTTTGGAACTGAGGCATTTCTAGAATCATGGTACGGATTTGAGAATCACTGATTCGTAGGCCTAAAGACTCAGCTTGCTGCTCAAGCAGTACATCGTTGATCATGCGATCAAGTACTGATTTACGGAAAGACTCTACGTATGCAGGGTCTGCAAGCATTTGAGCGAAGTAATCGCCAAGTTGAGACTGCATGCGATTACGTTCGTTTTGATAAGCCTGTTCGAACTCACCACGAGCAATTTCTGTGTTGCCAACTTTAGCTGCTGCGTTGTTACCGCCACCGGTGATGTAGCTGCCTACACCTGCGAATACGAATGACAGGATAATCAACCCAAGGATAATTTTTACCGCGATGCTATTCACGCCTTCGCGTAATCGATCCATCATAATTTAAGTGCTCTCCGGATATGAAGCATTGGCTTCAAAATAAAAATCTATTCACGCGATATTATCAGAAAAAGAAATGCGCATCAGTAGGATGCGCATAATTTAAATAAGTTCAATGTGCTTTGTACACATACTGTTTAAGAATGAAACATCATTTTTCAAACAGTAAACGCATTTTACAGCCTTCCCCTCGCAAAACCGAGGTTTCAGCCGTAGAAATTAGTTACATGCGTCTTTAAGTGCTTTACCCGCCTTGAAGCCAGGTACTTTAGCTTCTGCGATTTGGATCTCTTCACCAGTTTTTGGGTTACGACCTGTACGAGCAGCACGAGTACGAACACTGAAAGTACCAAAGCCAACAAGTGCAACTTGGTCGCCTGATTGTAGCGTTGTGCCAACTGCTTCGATGAATGCGTCTAGAGCGCGGCCAGCTGAAGCTTTAGAGATGTCTGCGTTTTCTGCGATTGATTCTACTAGTTGTGTTTTATTCACTGTTTTTCCCCTATGTGTCATCTGTGACTACTTCTTGATGACTGTACGTTCCATTTTGGTTTTAATTTAGCCGCAAGCCTTATTGCAAAAGGGCTGCCGCTTTGATCAATAACTTAGCGTCCAAAAAAAACGCTGACAAGCCTTTTCGGGCCTATCAGCGTAATTCTTTACTTATTTTTGCTATGCATCACTATTTTTTCACATCAAACTCGACCCCTGACGGATCTCGTTCTAGCGCTACTTTGAGTACTTCATCAATCCACTGAACCGGGATCACCTTCAAGTCAGCGATTACGTTGTCTGGAATCTCTTCCAAATCACGCTCGTTGTCTTTAGGAATCAGTACAGTTTTGATACCGCCACGGTGTGCTGCAAGCAGTTTTTCTTTCAAGCCACCGATAGGTAAAACTTCACCACGAAGGGTAATTTCACCTGTCATACCGACCTCTGCTTTAACAGGGTTACCCGTCAAGCTAGACACTAATGCAGTACACATTGCGATACCCGCACTCGGGCCATCTTTCGGTGTAGCACCTTCCGGTACGTGAACGTGAATATCGCGCTTTTCGTAGAAATCTGAGTTAATACCCAGTTTTTCTGCACGAGAACGAACCACGGTCATTGCCGCTTGAATCGATTCTTTCATCACATCGCCAAGTGAACCGGTTTGCGTTAGCTTACCTTTACCCGGCATTGCTTCAGTTTCGATAGTCAGTAGATCACCACCAACTTGAGTCCAAGCTAAACCAGTCACTTGACCAATACGGTTACTTTCATCCGCTTTACCGAAGTCATGACGTTGAACGCCTAAGTACTCTTTCAGGTTATCAATATTAACCGTTACAGACTTAAGGTCGCTGTCTAGCAAGATGTTCTTCACTGCTTTACGACAGATCTTAGAGATTTCACGCTCTAGGCTACGTACACCCGCTTCACGCGTGTAGTAACGAATGATGCCGATGATTGCAGAGTCTTCAATCTCAATTTCGTGAGGCTTAAGACCGTTGCGTTGAACTTGCTTGTCCAATAGGTGGCTCTTAGCGATGTTCAGCTTTTCATCTTCTGTGTAACCAGACAGGCGAATCACTTCCATACGGTCCAATAGTGGGCCAGGAATGTCCATCGAGTTAGATGTTGCAACAAACATCACATCAGATAGATCGTAATCGACTTCTAGATAGTGATCGTTAAATGCATTGTTCTGCTCAGGGTCGAGTACTTCTAGAAGTGCTGAAGATGGGTCGCCACGCATATCAGAAGACATCTTATCGATTTCATCTAATAGAAACAGTGGGTTCTTAACGCCAACTTTAGACATCTTCTGGATTAATTTACCCGGAAGTGAACCGATGTACGTACGACGGTGACCACGAATTTCAGCTTCATCACGAACGCCGCCTAGCGCCATACGTGTGTACTTACGACCCGTTGCCGCAGCAATCGAACGACCTAGCGAGGTTTTACCTACACCAGGAGGACCAACAAGACAAAGGATCGGGCCTTTTAGCTTGTTGATACGGTTTTGTACTGCCAAATATTCAAGAATACGTTCTTTAACACGCTCTAAGCCGTAGTGATCTTCGTTTAAGATCTCTTCCGCTTTCGCTAGATTCTTTTTAACTTTTGAACGCTTAGCCCAAGGAACGCCCACCATCCAATCAATGTAGCTACGTACTACTGTTGCTTCAGCAGACATTGGCGACATCATTTTCAGTTTTTGCAGTTCTTGCTCGGTTTTTTCACGAGCTTCTTGAGGCATTTTTGACTCTTCGATCTTCTTCTTCAGAGTCTCGAATTCATCAGGTGCATCGTCCATCTCGCCAAGTTCTTTCTGAATCGCTTTCATTTGCTCATTCAGGTAGTACTCGCGCTGAGATTTTTCCATCTGCTTCTTAACGCGGCCACGGATGCGTTTTTCAACTTGCAGGATGTCAATTTCTGACTCCATTTGGCCCATCAAGAACTCCAGACGTTCAGTCACATCTAAGATTTCTAGAACGTGCTGCTTGTCTACCAGCTTAAGTGGCATGTGCGCAGCAATAGTATCAGCTAGGCGAGCCGCCTCATCAATACCGTTAAGAGATGTTAGAACCTCTGGTGGAATTTTTTTGTTTAGCTTAATAAAGCCTTCGAATTGATTAATCGCACTGCGAACAACCACTTCTTGTTCTTTTTCGTCAAGTTCTGAGGTAACAACGTATTCGGCATCCGCTAAGAAGAACTCACTTTCTTTGAATTGGTGAATTTTTGCACGCTGCTGACCTTCAACAAGTACTTTGACAGTACCATCAGGGAGCTTTAGTAACTGAAGAATGGTAGCGACTGTACCTACGTTAAATAGATCGTCGATTGAAGGCTCATCAGTGTCCGCTTCTTTCTGCGCTACAAGTAGTACTTGTTTGTTAGCTTCCATTGCCGATTCAAGGCATGTAATCGATTTTTCACGACCAACAAACAATGGAATAACCATGTGTGGGTAAACCACTACATCACGTAGAGGTAGCACGGGGATTTCGATACGCTCGGAACGTTCCAAGTTCATATATTTCTCTCTTCCGCTTTAACTTATAAAGCAGTATATGGGGCTTAAACGACTGGATTCAATGGAAGAATAAAAAAAAGGAGGTAATTGCTTACCTCCTTTTTCAATTTGAGCGACTTGTCTAAAAAAGACCTACTCTGCAACAGCTGCTTGGTTATCTGAGTTGCTGTAAATCAATAGTGGTTCTGACTCACCATTAATTACCGACTCATCAATCACAACCTTGCTTACATCAGTTGAAGATGGCAGTTCATACATAGTTTCTAGCAGAACACCCTCCAAAATAGAGCGTAGACCACGAGCACCGGTTTTACGATTCATTGCTTTCTTAGCAATTGCGCGTAGGGCGTCTTCACGGAATTCTAACTCTGTATCCTCAAGCTCAAATAATGCTGCGTACTGTTTTGTCAGTGCATTCTTTGGCTCACAAAGGATTTGGATTAGCGCTTCTTCATCAAGCTCTGTCAGTGTTGTTGTAACAGGTAGACGACCAATGAATTCTGGAATCAGACCGTACTTCACTAGATCTTCAGGTTCTACTTGAGTGAACAATTCACCGATAGTTTTGGTTTCATCTTTTGAACGCACTTCTGCGCCGAAGCCGATACCTGAACCAGTTTCTACACGTTGCTCAATCACTTTATCTAGGCCGGCAAACGCACCACCACAGATAAATAGGATCTTAGATGTATCCACTTGCAAGAACTCTTGCTGCGGATGCTTACGACCACCTTGAGGTGGAACTGAAGCCACTGTACCTTCAACAAGTTTTAGTAGAGCTTGCTGTACACCTTCACCAGACACGTCACGCGTGATTGATGGGTTTTCAGCTTTACGAGAAATCTTGTCGATTTCATCGATGTAAACAATGCCACGTTCCGCTTTCGCTACGTCGTAATCACATTTCTGAAGCAACTTCTGGATGATGTTTTCAACATCTTCGCCCACGTAACCCGCTTCGGTTAGTGTTGTTGCGTCTGCCATTGTGAATGGAACGTCTAGGAAACGAGCCAGTGTTTCAGCCAATAGTGTTTTACCACTACCAGTAGGACCGATAAGAAGAATGTTACTCTTACCTAGCTCTACGCCTTCAGCTGTCGTATCACCATTACGTAAACGCTTGTAGTGGTTATAAACTGCAACTGCTAGCACTTTCTTCGCGTATTCTTGACCGATTACATAGTCGTCAAGATGCTCACGAATCTCACGCGGCGTTGGCAGCGATTCCGATTCTTTCTTAGGAAGAACATCTTTAATTTCTTCACGAATAATGTCGTTACAAAGATCGACACATTCATCACAAATGTAAACAGAAGGACCTGCGATTAACTTGCGAACTTCGTGTTGGCTTTTGCCACAGAAAGAGCAGTAAAGCAGTTTACCGCTACCACCCTCTTTGCTTTTATCTGTCATTCGCTAACCTCTTAGCCTTTACTCTCTATGCTTGAGTGTATATCAATTTGAATCACTTTGCGTTAAACAATTGCCCTGCAATTATTGACCGCGGTGATTAAGAACTGAATCCACCAAGCCGTATTCTACTGCTTGATCAGCAGACATGAAATTGTCACGATCTGTATCACGCTCAACAACTTCTAGAGGCTGACCCGTGTGCTCTGCCAATAGTTTGTTTAGCTTTTGCTTGATCGTTAGGATCTCTTGCGCATGAATTTGAATATCAGACGCTTGGCCTTGGAAGCCGCCAAGTGGCTGGTGAATCATTACACGTGAGTTTGGAAGCACGTGACGCTTACCTGGAGTACCACCCGCTAGTAAGAATGCACCCATAGAGCAAGCTTGACCCATACATACTGTGCTCACGTTTGGCTTGATGAACTGCATTGTGTCGTAGATAGACATGCCTGCTGTTACGCTACCGCCAGGTGAGTTGATGTAAAGATAGATATCTTTGTCTGGGTTTTCTGATTCCAAGAAAAGCAGTTGAGCCACGACAAGATTTGCCATGTGGTCTTCCACTTGACCTGTTAAGAAAATGATACGTTCTTTTAATAGACGAGAATAAATATCGTAAGAACGTTCACCACGGGAAGTCTGTTCAACCACCATAGGAACTAGTGCGTCCATAATCGATGGCATTGTGTTTTTTTCTTGGTAGCTCATATTCTTATGTCCCTAAAATAAATGGCCCGAATGATTAAATCATACGGACCATTGTTAGCAGAATTGTTGACCGTACGTCAACCTTCTACGTCAGATATTACTATATTAAGCAGGTTGCTGATTCATTAGCTCGTTGAAGCTAACTTCTTTATCAGAAACTTGAGCTTTAGCGATGATTGCATCAATAGCTTGCTCTTCTAGAGCAACATTGCGCATGTTGTTCATCATTTGCTCGTTTTGCTCGTAGTAAGCAATAACTTCTGTTGGATCTTCGTATGCTGTAGCCATCTCTTCGATGATAGCTTTAACTTTCTCGTCGTCAGCTTTTAGCTCTTCAGTCTTGATTACTTCACCAAGAAGAAGACCTACAACTACGCGACGTTTAGCTTGCTCTTCGAACAGCTCACGTGGAAGTTGGTCAGCAGCTTCAGTGTTGCCACCGAAACGTTGAGCAGCTTGTTGACGTAGAACACCGATTTCTTGATCGATTAGAGCAGAAGGTACGTCGATATTGTTTTCGTTAACTAGACCGTCGATAGCTTGCTCTTTGATGCGGTTCTTAACAGCTTGCTTAAGCTCACGCTCCATGTTCTTACGAACTTCAGCTTTAAGACCTTCAACACCGTCAGCAGCTCCGAACTTAGAAACGAATTCTTCGTTTAGTTCAGGAAGTTCACGAGCTTCAACTTTGTTCAGCTTGATAGAGAACTTAGCTGCTTTACCTTTTAGGTTTTCAGCGTGGTAATCTTCTGGGAAGTTTACGTCGATTTCGAATTCCATACCTGCTGTTTTACCAACGATACCGTCTTCGAAGCCAGGGATCATGCGACCAGCGCCCATCTCTAGTGGGAAGTTCTCAGCTTTGCCGCCTTCGAATTCTTCACCGTCGATAGAACCAACGAAGTCGATAGTTGCACGAGAACCAGCGTCAGCAGCAGCTTCAACTTCAGTCCAAGTTGCTTGTTGCTTACGTAGAGTTTCGATCATTTCTTCAACGTCAGCTTCTTTAACTTCTACTGCTGGTTTCTCAACAGTGATGTTTTCTAGACCTTTCAGCTCAACTTCTGGGTAAACTTCAAAAGTTGCGTTGAATACTAGATCAGCGCCTTCGTTGTTTTCAACTGGTGCGAAAGTAGGTGCGCCAGCTGGGTTGATTTTCTCTTTAACGATCGCTTCGATGAAGTGACGTTGCATTACTTCGCCCATCACGTCTTGACGTACTGCTTTGCCGTACATTTTAGCAACCATCTTCATTGGCACTTTGCCTTTACGGAAACCATCGAAACGACGGTTTTTCGCGATGTTGCGTAGTTCAGCTGTAACTGCATCTTCGATGTTAGCAGCAGGAACAGTAATATTAAGACGGCGCTCTAGGCCTTCTAGCGTTTCAACAGTAACTTGCATTATATAAACCTCAAAACTGGCTCAGTAATCTGAGCATATGAGCCGTAACTTAGCTTTAATTCAAAAGCCGACGTTGTTGGCTGCATCCTTGTGTAGTGCTCTATCCGAACACCTAATTTAAAATCGAGCATTGATGTCTGAATTGATTATTCAACCAAACACCAGACTAATCAGCGATATCTTCGTTCTTCACACGTCGATTAAAACGTAATAAAGCTTGTTTTCAGAAACAAGAAAGGTATCTCCGATTAGCCTCAGGACAGAAATTTTAGACGCGACATTCTAGCGATCTGTTTAATCTCTGTCGAGCCGTTCACCTCTGCATGATGATGAATGCTCTAAATTCGTCCAACTAAGTGATACAAAAACGATCAAATCATCACTTAGCACAACAGAAATGGGGACAATAGCGACTTTTTCAAGGGAATCGAGGGCTTTTTTTGCTAAAAACCTTAAAAAGAGATCTTGCTCTTGTTTTACCCCTCAGAGTCGATAAGTTTTTCAACAATCCCCGTTACAAACCCTTAACCTACCCCCATCTGTCCACTCTCTGCTTTCAGCAAAAACTACCGCTATTTGCTACCATAAACGAGAGAAGACAGGCTTGAGTGTTTACCAAAGAAATTAGCGGAGAGCCTTCATGTTTCAAGCTTTTAGAATCCCCATATTATTAATGGTCACATACAGTTCACTGATGGTGTTTGGCGGTCATTGGGTATGGAGCACAAGTCATGAAAGTTTGTTAAATGATCACCAATCTAACTTAGACCGCTTTTCCGTCCACATTGCCAGCCAATTGGATAAGTTTGCCCATATCCCTGAGCTTCTTTCGAAGGATAAAGAGCTAGTTGATGCCCTGCACTCACCAAGCAACACTGCTCAGATAGAGCTAACCAATCGCTACCTAGAGCACGTCAACACTGTGATTCAGGCGTCCGACACCTATTTATTGGATAGCATCGGTACCACTATCGCAGCCAGTAACTGGAACCTAAAACATTCTTTTGTCGGACGCAATTTTGCCTTCCGTCCTTATTACCAACAAGCTATTCAAGGACATGAAAAGCAGTACTTCGCTTTAGGTTCAACTTCAGGAAAGAGAGGCTACTATTACTCTTACCCGGTCTCTTATGCTGCTGAAATCATTGGCGTAATTGTGGTAAAAATGGATTTATCTTCGATTGAAGCAAGCTGGCAAGGTAAACAGAGTTTTTTTGTCGCGGATGATAAAGACCAGATTATTTTTATGTCTAGCAATCCTGAATGGCTATTCAAAAGTCTTCAGCCTCTCGATGATACACAACAAGCTCGCATTCGCGAAAATCAGCAATACCTCGATACCCACATTGAAAGCCTCCACTTCTCTGGAGATCTAGAGGGCGCAACCAGCAGCATTCGTTCATCTCACCCGTTAGTTAAAGAGAAGTTTTTCACCTCTTCACGCTTTCTACCTGATCCTGGATTAACGGTCAGGGTCTTCTCCCCTACCCACTTGGTTTGGTGGGACTTGATCGCCTATATGGTGGTACTGAGCTTGGTCTTTGCAATCATTTATCTGGTCATTCAACTTAATCTGCACCGTCAACACCGACGCGCCCAGATCGATAGGTTGCAGTCAGAAGCTAACCAGAAGCTAGAATTTCAAGTACTCGAAAGAACCTCTGAGCTACACGTAGAGATCAAGCAACGTATCGAAACCGAGCGGGTACTCAGACACACCCAAGACGAGCTCATCCAAGCGGCAAAACTGGCGGTATTGGGCCAGATGTCAGCAAGTATTAGTCATGAATTGAATAATCCACTCGCTGCGATTCGTAGTTATGCTGACAATGGCCGACTGTTTCTAGCCAAAGAGAAAACAGATCGTGTCGATGACAACTTATCGCGTATTTCATCGCTCACCGACCGCATGGCGAAAATTAGTCAACAGCTTCGCTCCTTTGCTAAAAAGTCGACAGCGGAAGAGCTACACATATTACAGATCCTCCCCGTATTGCATTCATCTAGGGAGTTGATGAAGCCACAACTCAAGAGTGAACGAGTTAAGGTCAACGAACTCCCTGAGACCTTTGATGCTTGCGTGCTCGCCAACGCCATTCAACTGGAACAGGTGATCATTAACCTGCTGACCAACGCAATTCAGGCGATGGAACAACAAGACGACAAACTATTAGCTATTCTGTTAGAGATTAGGGAGTCCGACCATCAACAAGCCAAGACCTTACTGATTCATGTCGATGATAACGGTCCCGGTTTCACCTCCCCTTCGAACGGAAACTTTTTTGAACCCTTCCATACCACCAAGAAAAACGGACTTGGATTAGGGCTATCGATTTCTCAGCAAATAATCAGCGGAATAAACGGCAAACTCGTTACCGGTAGAAGCCCTCAAGGTGGTGCTCGATTCAGCATAGAGTTGCCCCTTGTTGAACAAGAATAGCAAGCAAAAACTCAGCAATAACCAGAATACAAAGAAGTAAAGGAATCACTATGTGTCACGTCTATTTCATTGATGATGAATCCGATCTAAGAATGGCGATTGAACAGAGCTTCGAGCTCGCCGACATTGATGCCGAATTCTTTCCCGATGCGGAGTCTGCTCTGCTCGCGATTCAAGAAAACGGCTTACCTCACGTGATCATCACTGATATCTGTTTACCGGGTCTTTCCGGGCATGATTTGCTCAACACAGTGATGCACAAGGACAAAGAGATCCCCGTTATTATGATTACTGGTCACGGCGATATTTCAATGGCCGTTCAAGCAATCCAATACGGCGCTTACGACTTCATCGAAAAACCTTTCGCCAATGAACGCCTAATCGAAACCACCAAACGAGCGATAGAAAAACGTCAACTCACCCTTGAGAACCTTGAATTAAAACGTTCACTTAAGGCCAGCCAAGCGCTCGGCCCAAGAATCATTGGTGACACGCAATCAATGACGGAGCTTCGGTCTATCATCACTCACGTTGCCGACACCAACGCAGATATTTTGTTATTTGGCGAAACAGGTACAGGCAAAGAGTTGGTCGCACGCTCTTTACATGAACAAAGCAGCAGACGAGAACAAAACTTCGTCGCAGTCAATTGCGGTGCGGTCCCCGAAAACCTGATTGAGAGTGAGCTGTATGGTCATGAGAAAGGTGCATTCACTGGCGCAGAAAGCAAACGAGTGGGTAAATTTGAATTTGCTCAAGGCGGAACTCTATTCTTAGATGAAATTGAGTCCATGCCGATGCAGGCACAAATTCGTTTGCTGCGTGTATTGCAGGAACGCGTCATCGAAAGGGTTGGGTCTAATGGTTTAGTCCCGCTAGACATTCGAGTAATTGCGGCAACTAAAATTGACCTAAAGAAAGCCGCTGAAGAAGGTACTTTCCGCCAAGACCTCTATTATCGACTCAATGTAGTGACCCTAGATTTACCGCCGTTAAGAAGCCGACAAGAAGATATCCCAGCACTCTTCCACCACTTCTTACTGGTCGCTGCAGCGCGTTATGGCAAGACAGCCCCGGCACTTCCACAAAAAGAACTGCACGCGCTTTTGGCTCATGATTGGCCCGGCAATGTACGTGAACTACGTAATAGCGCTGAACGCTTCATCTTACTCGGAAAGCTTGCTCAACTGGGGGATAGTGCGAACTCAGAGACCCATTCAGACGCCAGTACTAGCCTATCGGACCAAGTGTCAGAGTTCGAAAAAGCGGTGATCGAGCGCGCGTTGATTGAGAATGAAGGGAGTATAAAATTAACCATGTCTCAATTAAATGTCCCAAGAAAAACGCTTTACGACAAAATGCAGCGTTATCAAATCGACAAAGATAATTTTAAGTAAACAATAGATTTTGAAGTGAAAAATTAAGCTGCGAAATACAAGAATCAACAACGAAACAAAACGCAAAGCGCAACTTGATCTGAACGTATATCGAAACTGGCAGAGATAACATTCCTCTTCCATAATTCATATGTCGACTTTAAGGATAAGTTGCATATGAATGAAAAAACGACCATTCCTGTCATTGTAGATACAGTGCTAATTGATGACCATTATGAAGTAGAAAGAAGATCTGGGCGCGAGCGAAGAAAGAAAAAACTGCGCTGGAAAGGCTACGACAGACGCATAAGCGGCACATTACGGCGCGGGAAAAAGAAAGCGATAGATGAAAAAGTATAACTCTTCATCTATCGCTGTTATCCCTATTGATAATAAACCGTCCGTTAGATTAGCCGTGTATCTAAACCGCCAACTACTTGGTTATGATCTCTGGACCCATCAATGTGGTAGGTAACCATGTCGATACCCAAGGCACGTAAGTGACAATAATCAGGAATAAGAACATCACGCCAACCCACGGCAATGCGGCTTTTACCACGTTCATCATCGACATCTTCGCGACACCTGCGGTCACAAACAAATTGAGCCCGACAGGCGGCGTTATCATCCCTATCTCCATGTTCACCACCATCATGATACCAAGATGAATTGGGTCGATACCGAGCGCAATTGCAATTGGGAAAACCAAAGGTGCTACGATGATCAGCAAGCCCGATGGCTCCATGAACTGCCCACCGATCAAGAGCAGAACGTTCACCACAATCAAGAAGGTGATCGGCCCTAAGCCTGCAGAAAGCATAGACTCAGTGATCATTTGAGGAATACGTTCTTCTGTCAGTACATGCTTGAGAATCAACGCGTTCGCAATGATAAACAGCAGCATGATAGTCAGCTTACCCGCATCATAGAGTGTGTCTTTGGTGTCTTTGTGACAAAAGGTTTGGAACACTTTCACCAGCGCAGGCTTGGTATTGTTCTTGTCAGCGAAAGGTCCCATATCTTTATAGATAAAGTTGGCAATAAAGAATGCGTAAACCGCTGCAACAGCCGCCGCTTCTGTTGGTGTAAAAATACCGCCGTAGATACCACCCAGAATGATGACAATCAGCAGTAGGCCCCAACTCGCATCCTTCGCTGCTGCAAACATCTCGCCCCAGCCCACAAAAGGCTGTGCTGGAATCTTCTTAATACGTGCCGCAATGTAGATAGCAATCATCAACATCACACCCGCCAGCAGACCAGGAATCACACCGCCTAGGAACATACGGCCTACCGATACATCCGTCGCCGCAGCGTAAACGACCATCACGATTGACGGTGGAATCAAGATACCCAAGGTACCTGCGTTACAGATAACCCCTGCCGCGAATTCTTTTGTGTAGCCGTTTTTGATCATACCTGCGATAACAATACTACCGATCGCTACTACCGTTGCAGGAGATGAACCAGAAAGGGCTGCGAACATCATACATGCCACAACCGACGCCATCGCCAAGCCGCCACGGAACCACCCCACCATCGCGATAGCGAAACGAATAATACGTTTAGCCACGCCGCCAGTAGACATGAAGCTAGAGGCCAAGATAAAGAAAGGAATCGCTAAGAGTGTGTAGTGGCCTGCAAATGCATTAAACAGCGTTTGTGCGACTGAAGCTAATGACGCATCTGAATGCATCAACAAGAATATTACGCTCGATAAACCTAGTGAAATTGCAATTGGTACACCGACCAACATGAAAGCAATTACCATTAAAAATAGAAATAACATTGCCATGATTAGTCTTCCTTACCTTTAGATTTGGTACTCGACTCATTCGCTTTGTTCTGCGGAGTCGAATTCAATACCGCTGTCGCATCTTCGTCAGAGCCCGCTAGCACGTCCGCTTTCAACGCATCCAACTCTTCTTCCGCTTCGTGTCCTGCAATCATGCGGTCAAGCTTGCCTGTTACTACTTGGTAAGCAACTTGAGCAAAACGGAACGTCAGCATTGCCATGCCAATCGGCAGCGCCATATAAGGAATAAAACGTGGCAGTTTCTCGTATCGCTCGCCTTCATTTAGCCAGTCAGCAAGAAACTGAAGCATCTCTGGCATTGGGATATCATCGGTCTCATACCATGCGCGATCGGTCGCGAATGGGTACCAATAATTCCAAGAGCCGATAAGAAGTAAGATTGAAAATGCTAGGCAGCTCGTCACGGCGATTAGCGCATACACTTTGCGTAGCTTTTCTGGGGCAAGGTTGATGATCACATCAACACCAATGTGGAAGTGTTTTTTAACGCCATAAGATGCGCCCACTAACACCATCCAAGCAAACATGAACACCGTCAGCTCCAGTGCCCATAAGATGTTGTCATTGAATGCGTATCGAAATACCACATTGGCAAAAGTAAGTAGCGTCATTGCGCCAAGAAAAAATGCGATTAATGACTCTTCAATCACATCCGTAACTCTTCCGACTTTGGAAAAAAGAGAGGTTTCCAATGCTGATTCGCTAGAATTTGGTTGTTCCATTTGAGGCTTTTCCATAATTGACTCCGCTTATAATTGTTTTAATAAGGAGTGACGAATACTCGCCACTCCCTTAGCGGTGTTATTGGTTTGAAGCTAACGCTGCATCGATAAGGTCTGAACCGATGTCTTTTTCAAACTTCTTCCATACTGGTTGAAGTGCAACTACCCATGCTTCACGCTGTTCAGGCGTAAGTGTACGAACCTCACCACCCGCTTCGATGATGTTGTTTTTGTTCGCTAGGTTAACTTTTGAAGATTCCGCATTACGCGTTTCCGAGACTTCTTGAACGATAGTGCCAAGCTGCGCGCGTACATCTTCAGGAAGGTCTTTCCAAAAGTCGTTTGACGTTACAACTAGATAATCCAAGATACCGTGATTGGTTTCTGTCACGCCATCTTGTACTTCAAAGAACTTCTTGCCGTAGATGTTTGACCATGTGTTCTCTTGACCATCGATAACCTTAGTTTGTAGGCCACCGTATACCTCTTTGAAAGACATCTTCTGAGGGTTAGCACCTAACTGCTCAAACTGAGCCACCAATACATCTGATGCTTGAACACGGAACTTCAAACCTTCTGCATCTTCAGGGCTTAGTAGTGGCTTGTTCGCCGACATCTGCTTCATGCCGTTGTGCCAAAACGCTAAACCTTGCAGACCACGGCGCTTCATCGCATTCTTCAGCTTTTCACCAGATTCTGAATTTTGGAAACGATCAACGGCTTCTACGTCTTCAAATAGGAACGGAAGGTCAAAAATGCGGTATTTCTTAGTGAACTTCTCAAATTTAGACAACGATGGAGCCGCCATTTGAACATCACCATTTAACAGGGCTTCCAGTACCTTGTTATCATCATAAAGCGTCGAGTTTGGGAAAACTTGCATACAAGCTTTACCATTCATTTCCGTGTTTACTCGCTCTTCAAGTAAAGAAGCAGCGATGCCTTTCGGGTGCTTATCCGTGTTGGTTACATGACTGAATTTAATCACGATTTCACCTGGATCACAGTTTGCAGCAGCATTAAAACTTGTGAGCGCCAGAGCAGATACAGACAGCAGGGTAAGAGGCTTAAACATTATTATTCTCCTTAGTAAACAAAGCAGCCCTTCAATGGGAACTGCGTGCTTTTACTAAGGCAATTAGCGCGCCACATCAATACAAATCATTAACAAGCCTTTAACCGTAAGGCTTCATGATATCTGCTTGCAGTATTCACCAACTCACGATAAAAACTAATGGGTGGGAAATGACACATAGAATATTTGTAAATGGGTGGAAGCTGACCAATGTATTAGTGATGAATGAGGTCTGACCAAAAGCCACATTACCGATGATACCTTGAAGTAATTTCGACCTATCCTGTAGAGTGCTACACAACTTAGTCAGATTTACCACTCCACTACTTACCAAGAGTTGATACCAATGAGTCAGATCTACCATCACCCAGTACAAATTTACTATGAAGATACCGATCACTCAGGTGTGGTTTATCACCCTAACTTTCTTAAATACTTCGAGCGTGCGCGCGAGCATGTCTTGGGTAGCGATAAGCTGGCAGAATTGTGGAACGAGCATGGACTAGGTTTTGCGGTGTATAAAGCCAATATGACTTTCCAAGATGGGGTTGAGTTTGCTGAGATCTGTGACATCCGAACCTCTTTTGAACTCGATGGCAAATACAAGACGCTATGGCGACAAGAAGTGTGGCGTAAAGATGCCACTAAACCTGCGGTGATTGGTGATATTGAAATGGTCTGCTTAGATAAAGACAAGCAACTGCAGCCAGTACCCGCTGAAGTATTAAAAGCGATGCTTGGAGAAACGAGCTAACTCCGTCTCACCAAACTAGTTTAAAAGAGATGAGGCAACGAAAAGGTTCTCATCTCTACCTGCATCGGTAGCAAATTTCCGCCGAGCGTAACCGCAAAGCGATACTGCTCATCCAGTCGCCCTAAGCAACATTGCCAGCCTGTAGAAATGTCCCTTTGCTCGGTAACATCCAACCCAACTCCACGGTATATACTGATTTCACCATGCAATCTAATTTCATCCTGCAAGTTTGGCTTAAAATCCGAAGAATGAATTGGCAGTGCTTGCTTCGTCAGATTGGAGAAATCAAACGAAAAGCTTCGCAACGATGTGGCTAGCCCCCTGCCCGTCGCTTTGATATACGACTCCTTCAGCGCCCATAAATCAAAAAACCGTTCTCTCTTATTTTCTTTGCTGAGTTCAAGTAAATCCGCCAATTCTTTATCTGAAAAATAGTGCTTCATGATCGAATCGATATTAGTCGAGCTTCTTGCATGTTCGATGTCGACACCTAATTGAACTGGCTTCCCTTCTCGCTGGCAAACTGCAATCAACAAATGTTCTTTGCTATGACTGATATTGAAATTCAGTCCGGTTTGAATCTGTTGATCCGCAATCAGGCTTGGCTTTCCTTTCTCACCATATTCAAACCGCCATGCTTTAGGCGTTAAATCCGAATAACAAGACAGTACTCCTCTCAAGTAGTTGCGAACATACATGGCTTGAACTTGAGACGAGGGCACTCTATAGCGTTCAACTTTATCAATTTCATCGGCCGTGAGTGTCTCTTTGAGGTGTGATTTGATATCGATATCGTCACACAAATCACTCAAAGAACATAACCATAAATCGACGATTGGGTTTTCCATTTTACTCACGTTCACTTCTTCAAACCACTCATCAAAAAACCATCAAAACGGACAAATTTAACTCACCTATGATTTGAGATAAACATAGAGAATTCGTACAGGAAACACCCTTCATATACGGGCTTAAAAATAACTTTTCAAATAATAACAAATTAAAACACGGATCACATTCCACCTTATGGAATAGGTACCTATTAAATGTTACTTACAAAAATCTGACATAGATCTCACAAAGTTAAAATGTAGAGTATAAACACTAAAAAACCACACATACCCATTAATTATCAATAAGTTAATTTCATCAAAAATACAAAAAACAAAAGTTCAGAAAAATCATCTGGTCTGAACAGATCATAGTGGCCTCTGGGAGCATTGTATCGGTAACTCACCTCGGGTAGCCTGCTCAACCATTAAACAAATTCACACGTTTTCTTTGCGGATACCTGCTTTGCATAAGGCAGTACTTTGGACAGGATTTAAATGGACATCACCCTTACATTCGAATGCCCTCTTCTCGCATGAAACACGTAACCACCCCCTGCAAGTCTACGTGCTTCGCACCCCTTATTTCAGTCTGGCCGCCGAATTTCGGTAGCCTTACTCTTCAGCTGCGTTTGCCCAAATCTGTCTCAGGTTTATTTTCGATTTATTTAAAAGCGCAGCCTCAAAAAACGACATCGCCCTCAGTGATTTCAAGTGGAGACTCATAATGAGCCAACCCGAAAAAAATACACCGGAATCAGTCGACGACACTCGACTTAATAAACGCCTTAAAGACATGCCAATTGCTATCGTTGGTATGGCAAGCATGTTTGCGAACTCTCGTTACCTAAACAAATTCTGGGATTTGATCAGCGAAAAGATCGATGCCATTACTGAAGTGCCAGATACGCACTGGCGTCCAGAAGATTACTACGATTCAGATCGTACTACGCCAGACAAGTCTTACTGTAAGCGTGGTGGTTTCATCCCTGAAGTAGACTTCAACCCTATGGAATTCGGCCTTCCGCCAAATATCCTCGAACTGACGGATACGTCACAGCTGCTTTCTCTGATCGTGGCAAAAGAAGTACTTGAAGATGCCAAGCTGCCTGAAGGATACGACCGCGATAAGATCGGTATTACGCTCGGTGTTGGTGGTGGTCAGAAGATCGCTCAAAGCCTAAACGCTCGTCTTCAATACCCGGTTTTGAAAAAAGTCTTCAAGAGCAGTGGTATCAGCGACGACGACAGCGAAATGCTGATCAAAAAATTCCAAGACCAATACATCCACTGGGAAGAGAACTCATTCCCTGGTTCATTGGGTAACGTGATTTCAGGTCGTATTGCTAACCGCTTTGACCTTGGTGGCATTAACTGTGTAGTAGACGCTGCTTGTGCAGGTTCTCTAGCCGCAATGCGCATGGCTCTTAGTGAGCTAGTTGAAGGCCGCAGTGAAATGATGATCACAGGTGGTGTGTGTACTGATAACTCACCAACCATGTACATGAGCTTCTCTAAAACGCCAGCATTTACCACCAATGAAACCATTCAACCTTTCGACATCGACTCAAAAGGCATGATGATTGGTGAAGGTATCGGCATGGTTGCTCTTAAGCGTCTTGAAGATGCAGAGCGCGACGGCGACAGAATCTACTCAGTGATTAAAGGTGTCGGTTCTTCTTCGGATGGTAAGTTCAAAAGCATTTACGCGCCTCGCCCTGAAGGACAAGCAAAAGCACTGAAACGTGCTTATGATGATGCTGGTTTCGCACCGCACACGCTTGGCCTTTTAGAAGCGCACGGCACAGGTACAGCAGCGGGTGACGTTGCTGAATTTGGCGGCTTAAACTCGGTATTCAGTGAGAACAATGAAGAGAAGCAACACATTGCGTTAGGCTCTGTAAAATCTCAAATTGGTCACACCAAATCAACCGCGGGTACTGCCGGTTTAATCAAAGCTGCGTTAGCACTGCACCACAAAGTACTGCCGCCAACGATTAACGTATCGGCTCCGAATCCTAAGTTGGATATCGAGAACTCACCGTTCTACCTAAACACACAAACACGTCCTTGGATGAAACGTGTCGACGGCACACCGCGCCGTGCAGGTATCAGCTCATTCGGTTTTGGTGGCACTAACTTCCACGTTGTATTGGAAGAGTACACGCCAGAACACGCTCGCGGTGACAAATACCGTCAGCGCCAAGTACCGAAAACTCTGTTATTCAGCGCGGAATCTCGTCAAGCACTGATCAATGAGCTCAAGCAGATTTCAACTCAAGCTGCAGACGCTGCGTTCAAACTGGAAGCGCTTGCTGAACAACATAGTTTGCGTGAAGTTGACGCTAAGCATGCTCGTATTGGTTTAGTCGTGACTGACCAAGCAGACCTTCAAGCGCAACTGACTCAAGCGGTTTCTATGCTTGAGAGCCAAACCAAAGCACATTGGCAGATGCCAAACGGTACTAGCTACCGTGAATCGGCTCTGATTGCAGAAAACGGCGCAGGTAAAGTGGCAGCGCTATTTGCAGGTCAAGGGTCGCAATACCTAAACATGGGTCGCGAGCTTGCTTGTCATTACCCTGAAATGCGTCAACAGCTTGCTCAAGCGGATCAAGTATTTGGTCAGCACAAGAAAACAGCTCTGTCGCAAATTCTGTTCCCAATTCCAACCTTCACACCTGAAGCAACTAAAGCTCAAGAAGCGGTACTAACCAACACGGCCAACGCGCAAAGTGCGATTGGTACTGTGTCTATGGGTCAGTTCGACATCATGACTCAGGCTGGCTTCAAAGCAGACATGGTCGCAGGCCACAGCTTTGGTGAGTTAAGTGCACTATGTGCATCGGGTGTTATCTCGCAAGACGATTACTACCAGTTAGCTTTCGCTCGTGGCGATGCGATGGCTGCGACACCTGAACAAGGTGACAGCGGTACTATGTTTGCAGTCATCTTAGAGGCAGACAAACTTCCAGCCGTTGAAAGCTGCATCAGCCAATTCGAAGGCGTGAGCATTGCCAACTACAACGCTCCGACTCAACTGGTTATTGCAGGTCCAACCGCGACGGTTCAACAAGCAGCACAAGCGCTAACAGAACAAGGCTTCAAAGCAATTGCTCTGCCAGTTTCTGGCGCTTTCCACACACCGCTTGTTGCTCACGCTCAAAAACCATTTGCTGCTGCAATCGATAAAGCTTCATTCAGCGCTCCAACGCTGCCGCTTTACTCAAACGCAACGGGCAAACTGCACAGCAAAGACGCGAAAGCGATCAAGAAAGCATTCAAACAGCACATGCTGCAATCGGTTCGTTTCAGCGAGCAAATTGAAGCGATGTATGAAGCAGGCGCGCGCGTATTCGTTGAGTTCGGTCCGAAAAACATTCTTCAAAAGCTGGTTGAGAAAACATTGGCTGATAAGAACGAAGAGCTTTACGCAATCAGTATCAACCCAAGCCCTAAAGGCGACAGTGACCAACAGCTTCGTTTAGCTGCGGTTCAACTGTGCGTTGCAGGTATTTCATTAGACAACATTGACCCTTACCAAGCTGACATTGCTGAACCTGAGAAGGCATCACCAATGAACATCAAGCTGAATGCAACCAACTACATCAGCCCTGCTACTCGTAAGAAAATGGATCAATCATTGGCTTCGGGCAACGTCACCGAAAAGACTGAGATTGTTGAAGTGAAAGTTGAAGTCGAGAAAATCGTGGAAAAAGAAGTGATTAAAACAGAAATCGTTGAAGTACCTGTGGCTGCTCCTCAAGCTTCAAATGTACAACAGTCAGTTGTTCCAGCACCAACTGCACAAGTAGCAACAGCAGCTCAGCAACCTCAAGTGGTTCAAACTGCCCCAGCGACTATTCAGCCTGCAGCTCAAGTAACAGTTGATGAAACTTCACTGCAATCGTTCTTCAATGCTCAACAACAAGCAGCAGAAGTACATCAGCAGTTCCTTGCGATTCCTCAGCAATACGGTGACACGTTCAACACCCTAATGTCTGAGCAAGCGAAAATGGCAACAGCAGGCGTAGCAATTCCTGAGAACCTACAGCGTTCTATGGAGATGTTCCACCAGCACCAAGCTGAAACGCTAAAAGCTCACGCTCATTACCTAGAGATGCAAGCGCACAGCAACAACTCAGCACTTAATATGCTGACGCAAGGTTCAGTGCAAACCGCACAACCAACCTTCGTTGCATCAGTAAATGCTCAGCCAGCGATTCAAACTACTCCAACAGCTATCGTTGAACAGCCTGTAGCTCAAGTGCAAACGGCTCCTGTACAAACCGCGCCAGTTCAAGCTCAGTCTGTTCAAGTTACGCCAGTACAGAAAGCCGTGCCTGCACCGAAAGTCGCGGCTCAAGCGGCAGCGCCTGTTGCAGCTCAACCTGTGCCAGTTAAAGCACAACCAGCTCCTGTGGCTGCACCAGTAGCAGTACAATCAGCAGATGCTGAAAAAGTAATGCTAGAAGTGGTCGCCGAGAAAACGGGTTACCCAACGGAAATGCTTGATCTAGAAATGGACATGGAAGCAGACCTTGGTATCGACTCAATCAAGCGTGTAGAGATCCTTGGTACCGTTCAAGACGAAATGCCGAACCTACCTGAGCTGAACCCTGAAGATTTAGCTGAGTGTCGTACTCTTGGTGAAATCGTTACCTACATGAACAGCAAGATGCCAGCATCAGCGCCTGTGGCAGCAAAGCCAAGCGCAGCTGCTCCTGTTCAAGCCGCTAACGGTCTTGATGCGAAAGTCGTTCAACAAACCATGCTAGAAGTGGTGGCTGAGAAGACAGGTTACCCAACGGAAATGCTTGATCTAGAAATGGATATGGAAGCAGACCTTGGTATCGATTCAATCAAACGTGTTGAGATCCTTGGTACGGTTCAAGATGAACTGCCTACTCTTCCAGAGCTAAATCCTGAAGACTTAGCTGAGTGTCGTACTCTTGGCGAAATCGTTGACTATATGAACAGCAAGCTTCCAGCTTCTGCTCCAGTGTCTTCACAAGCAACAGCAGTTGCTCCGGTAACATCTAACAATGGACTAGATGCCGCTGTCGTTCAAAAAACCATGTTAGAAGTGGTAGCAGAGAAGACGGGCTATCCGACTGAAATGCTAGACCTAGCAATGGATATGGAAGCTGACCTTGGTATCGATTCAATCAAGCGTGTTGAGATTCTTGGTACGGTTCAAGATGAACTACCGACTCTTCCAGAACTAAACCCTGAAGACTTAGCTGAATGTCGCACTCTAGGCGAAATCGTAGCCTACATGAACAGCAAGCTTCCAGCTTTTGCTCCAGTAGCAGCTCAAGCATCTGCGCCAGCAGTATCAAACGGTTTAAACGCAGAACAAGTTCAAAGCACAATGTTGAGCGTAGTAGCGGATAAAACGGGCTACCCAACAGAAATGCTAGACCTAGCAATGGACATGGAAGCAGACCTTGGCATCGACTCAATCAAACGTGTTGAGATCCTTGGTACGGTTCAAGACCAGCTACCAACATTGCCAGAGCTGAATCCTGAAGACCTAGCTGAGTGTCGTACTCTGGGCGAAATCGTTGACTACATGAACAGCAAGTTAGCTCCTAACGCAGCAACGGCGACAGTAGCAGCTACAGCCGCTGTAGAAAGCGCGAGCAACGACCTCAACCCTGCTCACGTTCAATCAACAATGATGGAAGTGGTTGCCGATAAAACAGGCTACCCAGCAGAAATGCTCGACCTAGCGATGGACATGGAAGCAGACCTTGGTATCGATTCGATTAAACGCGTTGAGATTCTAGGTACGGTTCAAGACCAGCTACCAACGCTGCCAGAACTGAATCCTGAAGACTTAGCTGAGTGTCGTACACTTGGTGAAATCGTTACCTACATGCAAAGTAAGCTATCCGCTGCTTCACCCGTAGCGACTGCTAAAGCTGATTCAGTAACGCCTATCGCAGAAACAGCGACAGCGGAACTTCCTCCACACAATGAGGTAGCGCTAAAAAAGCTACCAGCGGCAGATAAACTCGTCGATTGTTTCTCAAAAGACGCTTGCGTCGTGATCACAGATGATGGTCACAACGCTGGTGTTCTAGCAGAAAAGTTGACCGCTAACGGCATTCAAGTTGCTGTAGTGCGTAGTGCTCTTTCTGCCGCGTCACCTTTAAACAGTGAAATCGCAAGCTACACACTTAACAGTATCGATGATGCTGGTGTGACAGCTGTGATTAACGACATCGAAGCAGACCTTAAAACGTCGAACAAAGTGATTGCTGGCTTCATTCATTTACAAGCTATCGTTGATGCGAAACAAAGCAACGAGCAAGCGGTTAACTTGAATGCAGACTCCAGAGCTTCACTGACGACAGCGTTCTTATTCGCGAAGCACCTAAATGGCCAACTGAATGCCGTTTCTGGTCGCAGCGTGTTCTTCACGCTAAGCCGTATCGATGGTGGCTTTGGTTACCTAGATACTAAGCAACTAGCGAATGCGGAACTTAACCAAGCAGCGTTGTCTGGTCTCACTAAGACACTGAGCCATGAATGGTCAAACGTATTCTGCCGTGCTTTGGATGCTGACGCTTCGATTGATGCTCGTCACGTAGCTGAAGCTATCACAGGCGAACTGTTCGATATCGATACCAACACGGTTGAAATCGGCCTTAGCCATGCAGAAAACGGTGAATCTGGTCGTGCAACATTGATTGCTGCAACACCAGGTGCTGCACAAACCAAAAACACAGGCGCTCAACTCACCAAGAGCGACAAAGTTCTCGTGACGGGTGGCGCTAAAGGCGTGACGTTTGAATGTGCACTGACGCTTGCTAAGCAATGTAAGTCTCATTTCATTCTTGCAGGTCGTAGTAAGCATATTACTTCAGCTGAGCTACCTCAGTGGGTTCAAGGCAAGCAAGAGAAAGAGCTAAAACCAGCGGCTATCGCTCACCTACAAGCAACAGGTGACAAACCAACGCCGAAGAAAGTTGATGCCTTGCTAAAACCTGTATTGAGCAGCCTTGAAATCAACGCAGCACTTGCCGCTTTCAACGAGATTGGCGCGAGCGCTGAATACCTAAGTCTAGATGTGTCGAACCATGAGTCTGTAGCGAAAACACTGGCGAATTTCGACGGCATCACGGGTCTTATCCACGGTGCAGGTGTACTGGCTGACAAACACATTCAAGATAAAACACTTGATGAACTGAACATGGTTTACGGCACGAAAGTGGGCGGGCTAGAAGCGGTTCTTGGTGGTCTTGATAGCAGCAAGCTAAAACTGATTGCGATGTTCTCTTCGGCGGCGGGTTTCTACGGAAACACTGGCCAAAGTGATTACTCGATGTCCAACGAGATCCTAAACAAAGCTGCTCTACAACTGTCTGCGCGTAACCCTCAAGCGAAAGTGATGAGCTTCAACTGGGGACCGTGGGACGGTGGCATGGTCAACGCAGCACTGAAACGTATGTTCACAGAGCGCGGTGTTTACGTGATCCCTCTTCAGGCGGGTGCAGAGCTATTTAGTTCTCAGCTACTGAACGAAACTGGCATTCAATTGCTGGTTGGTACGAGCATGCAAGGTTCTGACAACAAGGAAGCTGCTGTAAAAAAGCTTAATGCGGAGTCTATGCATCTTGCAAAGAGTCCGCTGAATACAAGCATCACTGTGACACGTCATCTTGATCCAAAGGCATTGCCTTTCATTCAAGATCACTGCATTGCCGGTAACCCTGTGTTACCGACAGTGTGTGCCATCCAATGGATGCGTGAAGTCGCAGAGCAACTGTTAGGGGTGAACGTTAGCGTTCACAACTACAAACTGCTTAAGGGTGTGATTTTTGATACTGATGAAGTGCAAGAGCTGAAACTGGTTCTTTCTTCTGATGCTAAATCAAAAGATCAGCTAAAAGCGGTGATCAGTTGCCAAGGGCGACCACAGTATCAAGCTCAGTTGCAAGTTGCCTCTGTGCAAGTGTCTGAAGATGTTCAACAAGCGTCAGTAAAACGCTTTGAGGCCAATACTTCAGCACCTGTAACAACGGCACAAGCTCTATACAGTGACGGTACTTTGTTTCATGGACCAAGACTGCAAGGTATTACTTCAGTCGAACGCTTTGACGACTTAGGCTTATTGGCTCAATGTCAGTTGCCTCAGATTGAAAACAGCGACTGCGGATCATTTATTCCGAAGCAAGGTTTTGGTGATAGCCAACCATTTGCTGAAGATTATTTGCTGCAAGCCATGCTGGTATGGGCTCGATTGAAATACGGCGCGGCAAGCCTACCGTCTGCAATTGGTGAGTTTATTTGTTACGCACCGATGCACAATGGTGACCAAGGTTGGCTAGAGCTGAGCGTAATAAAAAGCACGGCTCGTTCACTGCAAGCTGATATCTCGCTTTACCACCAAGATGGTCGTTTAAGCGCAGTAATGAAAGGTGCCAAAGTCACCATCAGCAAGAGCTTAAATGACGCATTCTTACCGAAATCTAGCTCAGCAGTGTCGAAGAAAGAGACTACTAAGAACGCAGAAAAGGAGCAATTGTCATAGTGACTGTTCCTACTAATAAAGCGATGCCATTGCGCATCGCTCTTTTAGCTCAGCCAGCAAACGCGGCTGAGCTTTCTGCCGACTTATTCCCCTCGTTCCCAGGCATGATAACTGTTGTGGTTGATGGCAATTTTAATCAAGCACTTAGCCGTGCGATTGAGACTGTCAATCGAGGTACTGCTGTTAAACTCTGTTTGGATTCTCACTCACCATCATTGTTGATGTTAAGTGCGCTGAATGCTGCTCAGAATAAGATTCACCCACACGCGAATTTAGCGGGCTTTGCCGAAACTCTCGATCTAGATAATGGAGATAGCGTTCAGCTTGCTCTAGAGATGTCACGCCGCCCCGCTTCAGATTTAAGCCATCAACAACAATACTCAACCCTATCTGCTTCGCAGCAGTTTAATGAGTTGTTGAATATGGTTAATGCGATATCGAGCCGTTCATTGCCTAACCATTACTGGTTCACTGAGCCGAACAAAGCTCGTGTTGCTGCGTTAACTTTCAGTGACGATAGCCAAAAAGCCACCAGCCTGATATTGACTCAAGCGACCGGTTTGCACGAACCAAAACCATTGCTATCCAGCGAGCGTTTGATGTTTGTGGTTTCAGGCAGCGAACAAGCTGAATTGGTTTCTCAGTTAACCTTATTAAGCGCAGAGCTTAAATGCATTAGCGATTCGGCGGACAGCGAACTTGCTATCGCCAACTTGATGCATTCAAACCTAAGTCACTTCCAAAGCACTCAGCACAATGCTGGCCGTGGTGCGAACATCGTGATTCAGGCGGCTTCAATTAAGGCTGCAATACAAGAGATCACAGCGCTAGAAAATACGTTGCCAAAAGTAATGGCTGACAATAACCAATACAAAACGCCAGCGGGCAGTTGTTTCTCACCTATGCCTCAAAGCAAAGGTGGCGTTGCATTTGTTTACCCTGGTGTTGGCACGGTTTATCCCGGCATGTTGCGCGAATTTCACCACCATTTCCCACAGTTATTTGCTCGCTTAGAGCGCGAAGGTAACTTGAAAGAGATGCTGCAGGCTGAAAAAACCTATGCTGACGATGCGCAAGAAATGTCGCTCAGTGAATTGGCCATTGCAGGTGTCGGCAGTAGTTATCTGTTAACACAACTGCTGTGTGATGAATTCAAAGTACAGCCAGATTTCGCTTTGGGTTACTCCAAGGGTGAAGCTTCCATGTGGGCGAGCTTAAATGTTTGGAAAAACCCACATGCGCTGATTGAGATGACTCAAACTAGCCCTATTTTCACGACGGCTATTTCTGGTGAACTCACCGCAGTGCGTCAAGATTGGCAGCTGAACGGCAACGAAAGCATCCAATGGAATAGCTTTGTGGTTCGCAGTGATGTGCAAGCGATTGAGGCTCTGTTACCAGAGTTTCCACGCGCTTATCTCGCTATCATCCAAGGTGACACTTGCGTACTGGCAGGTTGTGAAAGCACCTGTCGTGCATTGCTCAAGAAACTAGGTAAACGTGGCATTGCCGCTAACCGTGTTACTGCCATGCACACCACGCCAGCGTTGAGCCAGCATAGCCAAGTGCGTGAGTTTTACACGCAACCACTGTTCGACGAATTGCCAAAGCATATCCGCTTTATCAGCGCAGCAGGTCTACCGACGGGCGCACCAATCAATATCGACAGCGACAGCATCGCCCTTTCGATTGCCGACACCTTCTGTTCGACGCTGGATTTCACTGCGTTGATCCAAAGTGCGCGTCAGCAAGGTGCTCGCCTGTTTGTCGAAGTGGGTGCAGATCGTCAAACCAGCACATTGATCGACAAGATCAATCGTAGCGACGACGTAGCCGACCAGTACTGCACAATCGCTTCCAATGCCAAGGGTGGCGACGATGTTGTCACGCTCATCAAGTGCATTGGTCAGCTCATTACTCATCAAATTCCACTGTCTGTCGAGCCACTAATTCAAGGGCTAGAACAACAGATCACCACCGCTAAGCAATTCAGTGGTGTGCCTCAAGGCAGCACAGTAGACCATCAAGGAGAGCTAGTATGAGTTCTCAATATCAGGCTCAAGCCAAGACTAAGCAGCAAGTGAAGTGCAATAAGATCGCGATTGTCGGTATTGCCAACCAATACCCAGAAGCTGATACGCCAAAAGATTTTTGGCAAAATTTGCTAAACAAAAAAGATTCTCGAACCACATTAAGCGCTGAAAAATTAGGTGCTAAACCTGAAAGCTATCAGGGTGTGCAAGGCGAATCAGACCGCTTTTACTGTGATAAAGGCGGCTACATCGAAAACTTCAATTTCGATAGCAATGGCTACCGCTTAACAGCAGAATCGTTCAACGGTGTTGACCAGAGTTTCCTATGGGCTTTGGATACCAGCCGCAAGGCATTAGTCGACGCTGGCATTGATCTAAATGCCGATGTTTTAGAGCGCACAGGCGTGATCATGGGTGCCCTTTCGTTCCCAACCACACGTTCAAACGACCTGTTTCTGCCGATGTATCACTCGGTGGTCGAAAAAGCACTACAAGCTAAATTGGCTAATGACCAGTTTTCGCTGCTACCAACCAATGAAACCGCGCAAGACCTCAACCCTATCAATGGTGCTGCAGCGCATAACGCCTCTAAATTAGTGGCTGATGCATTGGGCCTAGGCAACGTGCAACTTAGCCTAGATGCGGCATGTGCAAGTTCAGTCTATTCATTGAAGTTAGCGTGTGATTACTTGAACACAGGCAAAGCCGACATGATGTTGGCAGGCGCGGTATCCGGTGCTGACCCATTCTTCATCAACATGGGTTTCTCCATCTTCCACGCTTACCCTGACCACGGTGTGTCGGTTCCGTTTGATAGCAACAGTAAAGGTCTGTTTGCTGGCGAAGGTGCGGGTGTTTTAGTCCTAAAACGCTTAGCTGATGCAGAGCGTGATGGCGACAATATTTACGCAGTCGTCAGCGGTATTGGCTTGTCGAACGATGGCCGAGGCCAGTTCGTATTAAGCCCAAACAGCAAAGGACAAGTACAAGCCTTTGAACGCGCTTACGAGGCTTCGAACTTATCACCAGACAGCATCGAAGTGATTGAGTGTCACGCAACCGGTACACCATTAGGTGACAAGGTTGAGTTAACCTCAATGGAACGTTTCTTTGCTGACAAATTGAATGGTTCTAACCCGCCATTGATTGGCTCTGCCAAGTCCAACCTCGGTCACTTGCTGACTGCGGCAGGTATGCCAGGGATCATGAAAATGATCTTTGCGATGAAAGAAGGTGTGCTTCCTCCAAGTATTAATTTGGATAAGCCACTATCGTCGCCAGAAGGTTTATTTGGCTCACAGACTCTGCCAACACAGGTTCAACCTTGGCCAAGTAAAGCGGGCAACTCAGAGCGCTGCGCGGGTGTTTCTGTCTTTGGTTTCGGTGGTTGTAACGCTCACTTACTGCTTGAAGCGTATTCAGACATCAGTCATGTAAGCCAGGCTCTAGAGTCAGCGTCTCCAAGCCTACAACCATCTAATTTAAGCATTACTGGTCTCGCGTCTCACTTTGGTTCTCTGCAAAGCATCAACGCGCTAAGCACTGCGATTGAAACCAACGACGATGCTTTCATTGCTTTGCCTAAGAAACGCTGGAAAGGCTTAGACCAACATCCAGAACTACTGAATCAGTTTGGTTTACACGGCATTCCAAACGGAGCCTATATCGATCAGTTCGATCTCGACTTCCTACGCTTTAAAGTGCCGCCTAATGAAGATGACCGTTTGATCTCTCAGCAGTTGCTACTGATGAAAGTCGCAGACGAAGCCATCAAAGATGCCAAACTTGTTGCAGGCCAAAAGGTTGCGGTTTTAGTTGCGATGGAAACAGAGCTTGAGATGCACCAATTCCGTGGACGCGTAAACCTGCATAGCCAATTAGCTGACAGCTTTGCCAACATGGGTATCGAACTGACTCAAGACGAATACCAAGCGCTAGAAACCATCGCGATGGACAGTGTGATGGACGCAGCCAAGCTGAACCAATACACCAGTTTCATCGGTAACATCATGGCTTCGCGTATCTCTTCATTGTGGGACTTTAACGGCCCTGCCTTTACGATTTCAGCCGCTGAACAGTCAGTTGCTCGATGTATCGACGTAGCACAAAACTTGATGTCGCAAGAATCCATGGATGCCGTGGTAATTGCAGCCGTTGACTTAAGTGGCAGCGCAGAACATGTGATTCTGAAGAACAGCGTGAGCCCGGTATCGCTTGATCCAAAATTCGACCAACCACAAGACGGCAGTTGGAATGTAGGTGAAGGCGCAGGTGCGATTGTTCTTGTTGAAGAAGGTCGAGTCGCTAGCAACCAAGACACGGCTTACGGCAGCATCAACGCATTGGCTTTTGGTTCAAGCAAGCATAACAACGTCGTTGCTGATGAGTTACTAACTCAAGTTGGCATGAGCTCGAACGATGTTTCTCTGCTTGAGCTTAACCATGCGCCAGAGACTTCATCGCATGAATCTTCATTTCTCAGCCTAGGGAACATAAAGACGACTCAAGCAAGTCAACGTGTTGGTCACTGCTCTGCAGCTTCTGGCATGGCAAGCCTGCTACACGGTCTGCTCAACCTGAACCTTGCACCTCTGAATCCAAATGTCAGCTCTAAGAGCGCGATAGTTGCCAACATCAGCGAAGGACAATGTTCACAGCTGCTACTAAGCCTATCGAGTGTTGAATCTCACTCACTTTCCATTCGTTTAAGCAGTGAACTGGCAAGTGATACTAAGCGTCAATTGGTTAAACAAGTGACTCTCGGTGGCCGCGATATTTATCAACACATCGCAGAGACACCAATCGCTAACCTAGCGCACATTCAACAAAAAGCTTCTGGTAAGCAAGCGGCGCGAATCGTTTCTGTCCCAACGACTGCACACATTCAGGCAACACTAAAAGACAAAGCCGAGATTGCAGAGAAAGCAGCACACGCTACAGAAACATTGTCACCATCAGTATCCCCTACTCTGGCGCAAACTCGCCACTGTCAGCTAACAGGTAACCACAGCAATATGACTCATGTCCTATCCGCTAAAAATGGCGTATCGAATATCGACGCTAATACGGATGCAGCATCACAGCCGTCTGTAACACCATACAACCAAGCTTTTGCTCAAAATCAGCAAGCAGCGCAGCAAGTACACAAAGCATTCTTGCACACTCGTGCCCAAGGTATGCAGATGGCTGATGCACTATTAAAAGTACAGCTAAACGCAGTGACGTCTGGCTTAGATAGCTCAGCCCTGATTCAACAAACGAATAGTCAACAAACGACTGGCCAACAAACGAATGGTCAACAAACGACGGGGCAGCCTGTTCAAGCTCAACAGGCTCCGGTTCAGTCAACGCCAGTCAACGTACTTGCAACGCCAGCACCAGTGAAACCGATCCGTAAACCATGTATCTGGGATTACGATGATCTGGTTGAATACGCTGAAGGCGATATTGCGAATGTATTTGGCCCTGACTACGCGATCATCGATAGCTACTCGCGCCGCGTTCGTTTACCAACCACAGACTACCTATTGGTATCTCGTGTGACTAAGCTCAACGCGACCGTTAACGAGTACAAACCAAGCACCATGACCACAGAATACGACATCCCAGTTGATGCGCCGTATCTTGTAGATGGTCAGATCCCATGGGCTGTTGCAGTTGAATCTGGTCAGTGTGACCTAATGCTGATCAGCTACTTAGGTATCGATTTTGAAAACAAAGGCGAGCGCGTTTATCGCCTACTCGATTGTACGCTGACCTTCCTTGGCGACTTGCCTCGTGGTGGCGATACACTCCGTTACGACATCTCAATCAACAGCTTTGCTCGCAATGGCGACACACTACTTTTCTTCTTCTCGTACGAGTGTTTCGTTGGCGACAAGATGATCCTGAAAATGGATAACGGCTGTGCAGGCTTCTTCACTGATGAAGAGCTAGCAGACGGCAAAGGTGTGATTCACACTGAAGACGAGATCAAGGCTCGTAAGCTTGCCACTAAGCAACGCTTCGACCCTATGTTGCACTGCCCTAAAACGCAGTTTAACCACCAAGAGCTGCGTCACCTACTAACAGCCAACATTGCAGAGTGTTTTGGCCCGACTCACCAATCTGATCGCCACCAACCTTCTCTATGCTTCAGCTCAGAGAAGTTCATGATGATCGAAAAGGTCAGCCGTGTTGAACCGCAAGGTGGCACATGGGGACTAGGCTTAATTGAAGGTCACAAACAGCTAGAGCCTGAGCACTGGTACTTCCCTTGTCACTTCAAAGATGATTCAGTAATGGCTGGCTCTTTAATGGCAGAAGGTTGTGGTCAACTGCTTCAGTTCTTCATGATGCACCTTGGCATGCACACACTTGTTCAAAATGGTCGTTTCCAACCGCTTGAAAATGCCCCTCAACAAGTACGTTGTCGTGGTCAAGTTCTACCGCAATCGGCAGAACTGACTTACCGCATGGAAGTGACTGAAATTGGTTTAAGCCCTCGCCCATACGCGAAAGCTAACATCGATATCTTACTGCACGGCAAAGTGATTGTTGATTTCCAAAACTTGGGTGTAATGATCAAAGAAGATGACGAATGTACTCGTTACCTGCCTTCTTTAGAAACAGCTGTCGCGACCCCTGTTATCGAAAACTTGGGCCATACGCCAGCAGTGAACCAACAAGCTTCAGCCAATGCGCCATTGATGGCTCAAATTGAAGACCTAGAAACTGCACCAAACAAAGGTGTCGTTCCTCTTCAACACGTTGAAGCGCCGGTAACGCCTGATTACCCGAACCGCACACCCGATACGGTTCCATTCACGCCTTATCACATGTTCGAATTCGCGACTGGTGATATCGAGAAATGTTTCGGGCCTGATTTCTCTATCTACCGTGGCATGATTCCACCACGTACTCCGTGTGGCGATCTGCAGTTAACTACTCGCGTTGTTGAGATCGACGGTAAACGTGGCGACTTCAAGAAGCCTTCATCGTGTATCGCAGAATACGAAGTGCCAGAAAACGCATGGTATTTCGATGAAAACAGCCACCATACCTTGATGCCTTACTCGGTATTAATGGAGATTTCGCTGCAGCCAAACGGCTTCATCTCTGGCTACATGGGCACCACTCTGGGCTTCCCAGGTGAAGAACTGTTTTTCCGTAACCTAGACGGCAGCGGCAAAATGCTGCGTAACGTCGACTTGCGTGGCAAAACGATCACCAATGATTCTCGCCTGCTTTCAACCGTAATGATGGGCACTAACATCGTACAGAGCTTTAGCTTCGAACTGAGCACTGATGGCGTGCCGTTTTATGAAGGTACAGCGGTATTTGGTTACTTCAAAGGCGCTGCACTGAAAGACCAACTAGGTTTGGACAACGGTAAGGTGACTCACCCTTGGCACGTTGATAACAACCGTACGCCAGATATAAACATTAACCTGCTAGACAAAACGACGCGTTACTTCAATGCACCCGTTTCGGCTACTGGTGAAGTACAAGAGCACTACAAATTGGCCGGCGGTCGTTTGAACTTTATCGATACAGTGCAGATCACTAGCGACGGTGGTAAAGACGGCCTTGGTTACCTATATGCAGAGCGTACGATTGACCCTAGCGATTGGTTCTTCCAATTCCACTTCCATCAAGATCCTGTAATGCCGGGCTCTCTAGGTGTCGAAGCGATCATCGAACTGATGCAAACCTACGCCCTAAACAAAGATCTTGGTGCTGGCTTCCGTAATCCGAAGTTTGGTCAAATCCAATCTGAAGTGAAATGGAAATACCGTGGTCAGATTAACCCTCTGAACAAACAGATGTCTCTGGATGTACATATCACTGCGGTTAAAGACGAAGACGGCAAACGCATCATCGTTGGCGACGCAAACCTGAGCAAAGATGGTCTGCGTATTTACGAAGTGAAAGACATCGCGATTTGTATCGAAGAAGCCCCTGCTAACGATAAAGCATAAGCCGCCATTAGAGACAAAGAATTAGGAAAGAATTTAGTATGACAACTCAAACTACAATTAATAACGAAAAGCTATCTCCGTGGCCTTGGCAGATTGAAGGGAGCACTACCCATTTCGATAACGCAGCAATGTCGACAATATTAAAAGACTTAAGCCTTGCTTGTTACGTAGTGAACCACCCAGAAAAAGGCTTAGGTGTAAGCCAACAAGCTGAGATTGCATCGGGCGATTCAGCAAGCTCTGCGAACAGCCAACCTGTCAGCGCCTTTGCTCCAGCTCTTGGTACACAAAGCCTAGGCGACGAAGATTTTCGTCGCTGTCATGGCGTGAAATACGCTTACTATGCTGGCGCAATGGCAAATGGCATTTCATCTGAAGAGTTGGTGATTGCTCTTGGTCAAGCTGGCATTCTTTGTTCATTTGGCGCGGCGGGCTTAATCCCGTCTCGCGTTGAGCAAGCGATCAACCGCATTCAAGCTGCACTACCAAACGGTCCTTACGCGTTTAACTTGATTCACAGCCCAAGCGAACCAGCGCTAGAGCGCGGCAGTGTTGAGCTGTTTTTGAAGCACAAAGTGAAAACGGTTGAGGCTTCTGCTTTCTTAGGTCTAACACCGCAAATCGTTCACTACCGTGCAGCGGGCCTTAGCCGCGATGCACAAGGTGAGATTCAGATTGGCAACAAGGTTATTGCTAAGGTAAGCCGTACTGAAGTCGCAAGTAAGTTCATGCAACCAGCTCCAACTAAAATGCTGCAAGCTTTAGTTGATGAAGGCCGAATTACAGCAGAACAGATGGAACTAGCACTGCTGGTTCCTATGGCTGATGACATTACCGCAGAGGCCGATTCTGGTGGTCACACCGATAATCGTCCGCTAGTAACCCTACTGCCAACGATTCTTGCACTGAAAGAGCAAATCCAAGCTCAGTACCAATTCAAAACACCGCTACGTGTCGGTTGTGGTGGTGGCGTAGGTACGCCTGACGCTGCTCTAGCGACGTTTAACATGGGCGCGGCATACATCGTTACTGGTTCTATCAACCAAGCGTGTGTTGAGGCTGGCGCGAGCGCACACACACGTAAGCTACTTTCGACAACCGAAATGGCTGACGTGACGATGGCTCCGGCGGCCGACATGTTCGAAATGGGCGTGAAACTACAAGTGGTTAAACGCGGCACTTTATTCCCAATGCGTGCAAACAAACTGTATGAGCTGTACACACGTTACGACTCAATTGAAGCGATTCCAGTAGAAGAGCGTCTGAAGTTAGAGAAGCAAGTATTCCGTTCAACACTGGATGATATTTGGGCTGGCACTGTGGCTCACTTTAACGAACGCGACCCGAAACAGATCGAACGTGCTGAAGGCAACCCGAAACGTAAAATGGCGTTGATTTTCCGCTGGTACTTGGGTCTTTCTAGCCGTTGGTCAAACACAGGCGAACAAGGCCGTGAAATGGATTATCAAGTATGGGCTGGCCCTGCACTTGGCGCATTCAACGCATGGGCAAAAGACAGCTACCTAGATGATTACCAACAACGTAATGCAGTAGACCTAGCCAAGCACCTGATGCACGGTGCGGCTTACTTAGCACGTGTTAACCTGCTGACTTCGCAAGGTATCAAGCTTGATCCAGAACTTGCACGCTGGAAGCCGACTCAGAGAATGGCGTAGGTAACTCATAACTTAGATTAGCTAGGCTCAACGAATAAAAAAAGCGACCACTTAGGTCGCTTTTTCTTTGGACGTTCTTATCTCAACTAGATAGACAATTAAGACTTCTGCATACGCTTTTTCAAACGCGCTAAATCAATCGCGCTTGAACGAACCGTTAATTTAATATGTTCGTAGTCGTACTCTTCTTTAACCACACTCATGTTTGAGCGAATCTCACCGATGATGCCTTGTCCAGAATAAGGGATAGTGATCTCTTCTTCGATCATGCCTTCTTCAGCAACACCAACGATGTACTTGTGTAGTTTAGTGATATCTAACGGATCACGAGTCGACGTTAGCATCGCATCTGGGAATTCTTCGATCAGCTCTAACTGCTGTTCTTCCGTCAATCTATCGCACTTATTCAGCACCAATAGTTTTTCGCTACCTTCAACGCCCACTTGTGCCAATACGTCGTGTACCACATCAAGTTGTGCGCGGAATGAAACGTCAGAAGCATCAACGACATAAAGCAGCAATGAAGCATCATGCGCTTCTGCTAGTGTAGAGTGGAACGAAGCAACCAAATCGTGTGGCAGTTTCTTGATGAAACCTACTGTATCTGAAACCAGAATACGCGGCTGAGTAATTGGTTGAAGCGCACGAACCGTGGTGTCTAGCGTTGCGAACAGTTTATCTTCACCCACCACTTCGGTTGCGGTCATTGCACGCATCATCGAAGACTTACCGGCATTGGTGTAGCCAACTAAAGCAACAGTGAAAAGCTCCGCGCGCCTTGTGCGTCGGGTCTTCATTTCATCTTGTACGCTTACTAGCTCACGCTTAAGCGCAGCAATTTGGTCACGTACGTTACGACGGTCTAGCTCTAGTGAAGTTTCACCAGCGCCCTGACCCATCTGGCGCTCTTTGTCACCCTCAGCCGTTTCACGAAGTCGTGGCACTAAATAGTTTAGACGAGCGATATCAACTTGCAGACGAGCAGTACGAGTACGAGCGTGGCGACTGAAGATCTCAATGATGATGCCTGTACGGTCAAAAACTTCGACACCTAGGTGAGATTCGACATTACGCAGTTGAGACGGGCTCAAATCACAGTCGAATACCACAACATCAGCAGCGCCGTATTGAAAGTCGCCCGTTGGAAGATCATCAAAATCTAGCTCGTCGATTTCTGAATCAAACAGACCAGATTCATCAAGGAAGTCTTCATCTTCTGCTTCTTCAATCGAACCTTGGTAGCCGGTTAGGTGTGCAATTTCCGCAAGCTTACCAGCACCCAACACGTTTTGTCGTTGAGTTGAACTGTGGTGCTGCGATTGAGTACCGACCACTTTAAACCCTAGGGTTGTTACTAAGCGAGCAAGTTCGGCAAGAGACTCTTTTGCTTCGTCACCTTTGAAGTCCGGTGTCGTAATAGAAATAAGTAAAGCGTTACTAGCTGAGGGTTTTGCTGTTAGTTTCATGTATTCTTCTGTTTATGCACCAAAGTGCAACCTAGTATTTGATCTAAAGTTGAGTTGATCCTACGCGTTTCTACGTCAGCTTTATATAGCCACATCACACTAAATATCAGCTTTGATGATAATTAACTGTCTACTCGATGATTATTCACAATAAAAAACGACCCATCAGGTCGCTTTTTATTGCCTACAACGGCATTTGTTACACCTACTTAAACTATCAACACTGTCAAACGAATTAATTACTCACTGCAATAGGGTCAGGAGATCCATCGGGATCATTATTCACGGCTCCATCCAAAGAGAATGAGCCTCCGGTGGCTAATAGTACTCCACAAAAGTGAGGAGCCGCCATTGAGGTACCATTGTAAGAAACTGTTCCTCCTCCCGCTTTGGTCGATAACACATCAACTCCCGGTTGAGCGTAATCTACATCAGAACCATAATTGGAAAAGTAAGCGAAGTTATCGCTAGTTTCACCAAATGCGGAGATAGTAAATATATTCGTGCCGTTGGTGCTAGCAGGCGTAAAACCACTGGCATCCTGGCCTGAATTACCCGCTGCAATTGAGAAAAATATCCCTTTTGCTGCCGCTGTTTTAATTGCACTATCCAAGGCCGCCGAATATCCCGAGCCTCCCAAGCTCATATTGGCACAGTCACCAGAGGCGCCATAGCGTGCAACATGATCAACACCTGCAATCACGCCCGACATTGAACCACTACCACTGTTATCTAACACTCGTACGGGAATGACCTGTACACCGGGGGCTACGCCAACGACATCAAAACCGTCATCATAAGCCCCAATGGTACCTGCTACATGCGTACCGTGCCCATTACCATCATTAGTATTATTTTTCTTACCGCGAGTAAAATTTGCCCCTCGGGATTTATTTACATTTAAATCTGGGTGGTCGCTGTCAATACCCGAGTCTATCACCCAAGCAACGACGGAGGCACCACTCATATCACCAGTACCACCGTTAACTCTGGTGATCCCCCAAGGGATCTGTTGTGGGTCTCGCTCAACACTATCTCCGCCTCGATTAGGTTTGCCCCCTCGAGGTAAAGCGTGCATGACGATATCAGGCTCAATATAATCAATCTCGGGGAACTTATTTTTAAGACCTTTGAGAGCTTGCTCTGGAACCTTAAGAGAAAATCCTTTCAAGGCGTGGCTATATTGATGCCCCACCACACCGTGTCCTTTGGCAACTTCACGCGCGATATCACTCGCCCGAGACTCCGATGTACTCTCTTTAAGAACAACAATATAACTGTCTCTCAAATCATGATTAACAACAGCAGATACAGGAAAGGAAAGAAGAGCAAGTAACATTGCTCCTGCAAACATTTGGACTCTCATTACAGATATCCTTCTTCCAAAAATTAATACCTCATAAAGCATAGTCGTTACTGAGCTTTTTATCATCAACATGACAATTAGTCTGTCCTGATACAAAAACACCCCATCCAACGATGAGGTGTTTGGTAAAACTAACTTGCTAGCAACACTTAGAAATCAATTCTCGCTTCTGTCTGAGCATCAAAGAATACCGCCTTTGATAAGTCAAAATGCAGTGGTGCCATTTGACCAACCGATACCTCAAATTCCGGTGACAAACGACACGCGACTTCTTGGTCATTCACTTTGACCATTGCAATAGTATCTGGCCCTGTCGGTTCCAATACCTCCAGTTGTAAGTCTAGCTTCGTGGTTGCCGACACATCATCACCTTCTTGCTCAGTAATGTGTTCTGGACGCAACCCAATCACCAACTCTTTGCCATCTTGGTCGCGCATACTCTGTGGCAAACGAATGTGGTGTTCTTGATCTGCCGTGCCAACCACCTTGATAATCGGATTCTGTTCCTCATCCAAATCCACCATGGTTTTAATGAAGTTCATTGACGGTGACCCCATAAAGCCAGCCACAAACATGTTATTTGGCTTAGTGTAGATCTCTTGTGGTGTGCCAAGTTGCTGCAGTTCACCATCTTTCATTACTGCGATGCGATCCGCTAGTGTCATTGCTTCGATCTGATCATGGGTTACATAAACAATCGTGGTGTTGAGCTTCTGGTGCAGACGTTTAATCTGATGACGCATCTCAACACGTAGCTTGGCATCCAAGTTAGAAAGCGGCTCATCAAACAGATACAGCTTCGGACGACGAGCCAGAGCGCGGCCCATCGCGACACGTTGACGCTGGCCACCAGAAAGCTGCGATGGTTTACGATCAAGTAACTGTTCGATTTGCAGCATTTCAGCAACTCGATTGACTTCAGCATCGATCTCTTCCTGAGGCATCTTACGAATCTTCAAACCGAAAGCGATATTGCCGCGTACCGTCATGTTTGGATAAAGTGCGTATGATTGGAATACCATCGCGATGTCGCGGTCTTTAGGTTCAACCTGCGCCACGTCAACACCATCAATCACAATCTCACCTGAGCTAATATTCTCTAGCCCAGCGATGGTGTTCATTAGGGTGGATTTTCCACACCCCGAAGGGCCGACAAGTATCAAAAATTCCCCCGAATCGATACTGATGTCGATGCCCTTTAACGTTTCGTTGTCCGCGTTGCGATAGGTTTTACGGATCTGTTTTAAATCTAATGTTGCCATGGGTAATTATCCTTTTACTGATCCTGCCGTTAGGCCACGAACAAAATATTTTCCTGCGAAGACGTACACCAACAGTGTTGGTAGTGCGGCGATAATCGCGGCAGCCATGTCGACGTTATATTCTTTAACGCCAGTGCTGGTGTTGACTAGGTTGTTTAATGCCACGGTGATCGGCTGAGTTTCTGAACCTGAGTAAACCACCCCGAACAAGAAATCATTCCAGATTGCGGTGAACTGCCAGATCACCGTCACCATGATGATTGGCGTTGAGATCGGTAATAAGATCTTGAAGAAGATGGTAAAGAAACCTGCACCATCAAGTTTTGCCGCTTTGATCAATTCATCAGGAATCGAGATATAGAAGTTACGGAAAAACAGAGTGGTAAACGCCATGCCATAGATAACGTGCACAATCACCAAGCCAATCGTGGTGTTCGCTAACCCCATCTTGCCAAGCATGGTTGCCATTGGCAGCAGCACTACTTGGAATGGAATGAAGCAGCCAAAGAGCAACAAGCTAAAGAACAGGTTTGAGCCTCTAAATTGCCATTTCGTTACCACATAGCCATTGAATGCACCCAACAATGTTGAAATCGCTACCGCAGGAATCACCATTTGGAACGAGTTCCAGAAGTAGCCTTTAATGCCTTCGCACTTCACACCAGTACAAGCGGTGTCCCACGCTTTATACCAAGCATCAAACACCCACTCTTTTGGCAAGCTCATCAAGTTACCCGCCTTGATATCAGGCAGAGTTTTGAATGAGGTCAGTACCATTACGAACAATGGCATTAGATACACTAAACAGAAGAAAAGCAGTGCTGAATAGATAAACATTCGAGCAAAATTGATGTTATTCATCATGACTTTTTCTCCCTAAGTTCAGAGTAAAGGTAAGGCACTAGAATCGCTAAAATACCGGCAAGCATCATCATGGCACTGGCAGCACCAAGACCAATTTGCCCACGTGTAAATGAGTGTGCGTACATGAATAGCGCAGGAAGATCCGATGAATAACCCGGGCCACCCGCTGTCATTGCGGTCACAAGGTCAAAGCTCTTAATCGCAATGTGTGACGTGATGATCACCGCGCTGAAAACCACAGGGCGCAAGCAAGGTAGAATGATTTTGAGATAGATGGTAGGTAAGCTTGCACCGTCAATTTGAGCTGCTTTGATGATTGATGAATCGATACCACGCAGACCCGCTAAGAACATCGCCATCACGAAGCCTGAAGACTGCCACAGTGCCGCGATAACTAAGGTATACACCGACATTTCCGAGTCGACTAACCAATCAAATTTGAAGTCAGTAAATCCCCAATCTTGCATCAACTTTTCAATGCCAAGACCCGGATTAAGAATCCATTTCCACGCCGTACCTGTCACGATGAATGACAACGCCATTGGGTACAGGTAGATAGTACGAATTGCCCCTTCTTGGCGGATATTCTGGTCAAGCAATATCGCTAAACCAACACCAAGCAAGATGGCAATAGCCATGAATAGAAAGCCAAACACACCGAGGTTGGTGATTGAGGTGATCCAGCGATCGTTATCCATCAGCTTTTCATATTGGGTTAACCCAACGAAGTTAAAGCTCGGCAGAAATCGAGAGTTAGTGAACGACAACGCTGCCGTCCAAAAAATGTAGCCGTAGATACACACCACGGTCACTAACGCGGTCGGCGCCAGTACAATTTTAGGTAACCAATGTTGCAACCTGTCAGCAAAACTCGGTTTCGGTGCAGGCTGGCTCCTTGTCGGTTTTGGAGTCGACTCAGTCAAAACATGCTCCATAACTTATCCTTGTTGCACAATCGAGCCAATGGCTTACCTCTCGGCACCACATCAGCATCACGCATATCAGAATTGGGAGTGAAGAGCAGATAGGCTCCCTACGAGCCTACCCACCCTGGGGGTTTGGTGTTAAACCAATTGAGATTAGATAGCCGCTTTCACTGCTTTTGCTAACTTAGCTGCCGCTTGTTTCGGATCGGCATCTTTCTCGTTGAAGAAGTTGGTCACTACGTCATAGATCGCGCCTTGAGCGTAGCTTGTTGTCGCTAGGCCGTGAGCCATACTCGGAACAAGATCGCCAGATTCAGCACTCGCTTTGAAGGTTGACATTGAGTCCAACGCACATTGGTCAAACTTAGACATGTCCATATCTAGACGTACAGGGATAGAACCTTTGTTAAGGTTGAAGACTTCTTGGAAATCTTTCGTAAGAATGGTTTTCGCTAGATCTTGCTGCGCTTTTTGGTTCTCTTTATCGCTTAACTCAAAGAACGCAAAGCTATCGATGTTGAAGGTAAATTGGCCGTCAGTACCCGGAGCTGGGGCACAGGTGTAATCTTTACCCGGCACTTTACCTGCCGCAGTAAATTCACCTTTCGCCCAGTCACCCATGATTTGCATCGCGGCTTCGCCATTGATAACCATTGAAGTTGCGACGTTCCAATCACGACCTGGCGAGTTGCTGTCGATGTAGTCACGCATCTTTTTGAACTTGGTGAACACTTCCACCATCTTGTCGCCCGATAATACGTCCATATCAAGATCAACGAACGCCTTGTTGTAATCTTCACTGCCTAGAACATCAAGAGCCACCGCTTCGAATACGGTTGCATCTTGCCAAGGTTGACCACCGTGAGCCAATGGAATGAAGCCAGCTGCTTTAATCTTGTCTGCAGCAACAAAGAACTCATCTAACGTAGTTGGAACCGTAACGCCCGATTTTTCTAAAACAACAGGGTTAGCCCAAAGCCAGTTAACACGGTGAACGTTGACAGGAACCGCCACATATTCGCCATCCCACTTCATCACTTTAGTCACTACTTCTGGTAGTAGTTCATCCCATTGTTCTTGTTTAGCAGTCGCATCGAGAGACGTCAGAAAACCTAAACCACCCCACTCTTGAATATCATGACCTTTAATCTGCGCCGCAGATGGAGGATTGCCCGATACTGCTCGAGTTTTCAAAACAGTCATCGCACTTTCACCGCCGCCACCAGCAACAGCAAAATCTTTCCAAGTATGGCCTTGTTCTTCAATCATCTCTTTCAGTACCGCTGCGGATTTCGCTTCGCCACCGGCAGTCCACCAGTGAAGCACTTCCACTTCACCAGCTTGAGAAAATGTTGAGGCAGCAAGAAGAGATAGAGTAAGTAGGGTTTTATTGATTTTCATTATTATCTTCCATGTTTTAGCGGACTCGACGTCCGGTTCAATAAAGAGTCTACTTATTCTGATTGATAAGATTGAAACAAAAGGTAAGCCCTATGTAACACAATTGTTACATTACACTTCTAGGCCTGTTGGGATATAGACTTTGGCTTCTAATCCGCCTTGAGATGAGTTGCGAATAATGAGATCTCCGCCGTGTCCGTGCAGGATATTTCGGCAGATCCCGAGGCCAAGTCCGTGTCCTTGGTCGTCGGTTGCCAGCCTAAAGTAAGGTTCAAAGACCATCTCTAGTTTGTCTTCTGGAATGCCATTACCACGGTCTTGAATAGTCACGACCACCCAAAGCTCATCACCACTGACTTCCACTACGGCAGATGAACCATACTTAACTGCGTTGTCGATTAAGTTAGTCAATACACGCTTAATCGCCAGTGGTTTCGCGACCAATGGCTCAATGACGACCGGCTCGAACTCTACCTTTGTTTGGTACTGGTTATGAGATTCAATCACAGAGAGCACCATTTCATTGAGGTCAATAATGGCATTATTCTCGTGTAGATCGGTGTCTCTTACCGCTTGTAACGCACCTTTGACCATCATTTCTAGCTCGTCCAAGTCTTTATTGAACTTATCTTTCTTTACTTCACTCTCCAACAATTCAGCCCGCAATCTAAGACGTGTTATTGGTGTCTTTAAGTCATGAGAAATAGCTGAGAAGAGGTGTTCTCTATCGGCCACATAGCGACGGATGCGCTGCTGCATCCGATTAAAAGCCCGAGTCGCTGTGACCAGTTCAGTTGCCCCTTCTTCGTTAAGCGGAGGCTGCTGAATATCCATGCTCATCTCATTAGCAGCTCTTGCTAACTTTTTAAGCGGGCGTACTTGGCGGCGAATCATTAAGTAGGTCAACACCAATAGAATGAGTGTTGAAGAGAGCAAGAAGATCACCTGTTCACGGCCAAGAATAGTGTCATCCAGTTTTACGTAAGGTGCAGGCAACAGTGCGGCAATGTACACCCATTCATGACTGGCTAATTCAATCTGCACAACCAGAATAGGCGGATTAAGAGGTTCTAAGGTTAATGTGTGATGGGCCCACGATCGAGGGAGATCACTTAAGTAGATGTCGTTTTTAAGTAATCGAAGGTGCTCTGGACGAGAAAAATCGACGCGTACCGATTCCACTTTATTGAGCTTGCTACTCAACACACTTTCTATGGCTTCTATCGAGGCCGTTTTCAAGCGGGTATCGGGGATCGGTTCAACAATCAAAGCCTCTTTATTAAAAGAGACGAAGAAACGCGTCCCGCCCATATTTCGAATTTGGTCTAATACGATATGACGATATTTAACGGGCAGAGACTGGAAGAAAGTCACCGTTGAAGCAAACATGTTCGCCATACTCGATGAAGCAGAACGAATCCCTTCCAGTTCTTTATGTTTAGATTCGCTGTACCAAATAGAGGTTGCGATACCTTGAGCAATGACCACCGCCAACAAGGTTAATAACAAGGTTCGAGCAACCAAGGAATTTGGCTTTAAACTTCTCAACCACTTCATACGGACTTCTTACTCAGTGCTCATAATGCACAGGCACAGCCAGAATGTAGCCGTTGCCGCGCATGGTTTTGATGTAGTGAGGATATTTACCACTGTCACCCAATCGACTTCTCAGGCGGCTAAGCTGCACATCAATGCCACGTTCAAAAGGCAATGCTTCACGGCCTCTGGTGGCGAAAGAGATGGTATCTCGGTCTAACACTTCATTAGGGCGAGTTAGAAATAGCATTAACAGTGAGAAATCACTGCCCGACAAGTCCATCTCTTCTGAGCTTTCATTGTGGGAAATTCGATGCGCGAGCGTATCGAGCGTCCAATCACCAAAAATGATCTGCTTTGGCAGTGCATCATTGGGTTTGTCATCGACGACTTGAACACGGCGTAACAAGGCTTTGATACGCGCCATTAACTGACGAGGGCTAAATGGCTTGGCGATGTAGTCATCTGCACCAATTTCTAAGCCGATGATCTGGTCGGTTTCATCCGATACCGCAGTCAGCATGATAATAGGCACATTCGATTGTTTGCGGACGCGTTGACACAAGGTAAAACCGTCATCACCGGGCAGCATCACATCAAGCAGAATCAGGTCAGGATAGCCTAGGCTTTGCAGGTGAGTTTCGAGTTCAACACCGTCTCCAACTGAGGAGACATCGAAACCCGATTTTGTGAGGTACTCTTCCAGCAGCTCGCGGATTTCTTGATCATCATCCACCACGAGAATTCGAGTATTTGTTGGCATCGCCCAAACCTATTAAATTTACAACTTATTCACATAGTCTATAGGCAGGTTGAGCATTTGATTATTGATATGTTTGTAAAATTAGAAGAACAAACAGACAGAGATCACAACTAAGTGACCTCTATCCACTCGTTTGATTAAGCGAATCGATTTACGACGAGCAGCTGATCTCCATCGCTTTGCCCCACTCTGGTGGTAACGCGGCAAGATGTTCGTATTCAGGGTGTTCCGCATAAGGATCGGCCAACACCACCATTAATGCGTCAATATCACTGCTATCACCGCGCTCAGCTTTATCTATCGCAAGCTGGGCTAGGTAGTTTCTGAGGATGTATTTCGGGTTTACTTGTCTCATCTTTTCACAGCGCTCGGCCACTGAACTCTCTTCCAATTCACAGCGTTGCAAGTAGTTATCCAACCATAGCTTTGCTGCATCTCGGTCGATAATCAAATCAATTACGTCTTGCGGCGGCAATGTATCTAGGTTCGACAGTGTTCTAAAGAACCTTGGGTAATCGACTTTGTTTTGCGACATCAGCTCGAACAACGATTCAAACAAGCGACTGTCACCTTCGTGTTTCGAAAGCAATCCTAACTTACGACGCATCAACTGGCTGAAGTAACCATTCATTTGCGGCTCGTACTGTTCTAACGCAGCCTCTAAACCGGCTTTATCCACCAGCGGCGAAAGAGAATGAGCCAGTGCCGATAAATTCCATAATCCAATTCTAGGCTGTTGATTAAAGGCATAACGACCTTGGTAGTCGGAGTGATTACAGATCAATCTTGGATCATATTCATCTAAGAAGGCGAACGGGCCATAATCGAAGGTTTGGCCGATGATCGACATGTTATCGGTGTTCATTACTCCGTGAGCAAAGCCATTCGCTTGCCACAATGCGACCATCTCTGCAGTGCGATCAACAATCTCATTAAACATGGCTGCGTAGGGTTTTTCTTCATCGAGACATTCAGGAAAATGCCACTCAATAACTTTATCAGCCAGTAACTTATGCTCAGCTAATTGATTGGTATAAAAAAGATGTTCAAAGTGGCCAAATCGAATGTGAGATTCTGCAGCACGCACCAGTAATGCGCCCCACTCTTGTTTCTCTCGGTAAACAGGCGTGTCACTTGTCATCATGGCTAATGCACGTGTGGTTGGGATATTAAGCCCTGCCATTGCTTCGCTACACAGATACTCACGCACAGTTGAACGAATAACCGCACGGCCATCGCCCATACGCGAATAGGGTGTTTTGCCCGCACCTTTAAGGTGTAAGTCGAACGTTTCACCGCTTTTAGCGACAACTTGCGCCAAAAGCAACCCTCTTCCATCACCTAAATCAGGGTTATAAGAGCCAAACTGATGGCCTGCGTATTTCATTGCTACTGGCGAGAATTGCTCAGGTTCAACATTGCCGGATAACGTCTCAAGCAATTCCTCTGAGGCATCCTCAAATAACGGAAAGCCGAGTTCATTCGCAAGGTTATGGTTCCATGCGAGCCATTGGACATTGCTGAGCGGTGTAGGTTGAATTGGGGTATAGAACAGTCGAGGTAATGCAGTAAATCGATTGTTAAATGAAATAGAATCCCAGACAGACATGAGAGATACACTGTAGATAAAAGATAACTTAAGATTATCACAGTTTGATAACAACTTCAGATCAGGTTATGCAGTGAGTCTATTGAGATAAAGGGTTAACCAGACAAAGATATTCGTCAGAGAAAAAGGTTACAAAGAGGAAGGTACAGCTAAGAAAAGGTTAAGTGGCTAGCCTGATGAGAAGAGCCACATTTAAGAGAAGAAGAGTTCTAACTTTGAAGACTTTTTAACAAGTGTGTTCATAATAAAAACTAAAAATATAGAGCCATAAAGCTGACTACATTAGAGCAAGAATACCCACTAGAGACAGGGTAGAGAAAAGCCAAGTACGACTGATTACGCCAAAATTACTGTGTTGAATCATTTCTTGATGCTGCATATGTCTCTCCTTGAGAACGTGATGGTGTAACTACAATATATCGGCTTTTCGCCAAAACCAGCAAGCACATTAATATTAACCTTTTATGACAGCATCAAGAATATTCTGTAATCATTCACCCCTCTGATAAAACAGAAAATTATGCTCGGCTTGTCGTCGAAAGCAGCGCGCCTGCACCGATAAAGACACCGCCAGTGACACGATTAAAAATCTTGGCTCTGCCTTTCGCAAACAGCCAGTTTGACGACTTCGCACCTAAATACGCGTACACCAATAGCCAAGACAACTCCATCACAGTAAAGGTTAAAGCAAACACAGCAAACTGGGGAAGCAGAGCAATCGATGGATCAATAAATTGAGGGAAAAGTGCGGTAAAAAATAGAATCGCTTTCGGGTTACTCGCACCAACAATAAAACCACTTAAGTAGTGTTGCACCGCGCTTTCTTTAGCAAGCTGAGAATCGGTTTGTTGACTGGATAGCTTGTCGTAATCTTGCTGGTTAGAACGTAAAGACTTCCAACCAAGGTAGATAAGATACGCAGCGCCTGTCCATTTAATGACATTAAACACCACTTCCGATGAAGCTATGATCACCCCTAAGCCGGTGAATGATAACGTTAAAATTCCGGTGATTGCCGTTAAGCTACCCAACGCGGTAAATATTGATAATTTAAAACCCGATTGCACACCTTTGGTCATGCACAATAAAGAACTTGGGCCTGGCGATGCCGTTAAAATCAGTACTGCCAACAAATAATAAATCCATGTATCAAAGCTCATCGCGAATTCTCCTTAACTCACTAAATCGGCTAAACATTAGTCACCAATATGTAATAGCTATGCATATTAGGCAACTAAATATTGAACATTATTTATTCTGCGTTGATTACTTAATCCCAAAATAACGGCAATAAAAAACGCCATGCATTGCTACATGGCGTTTAAATTAAAACGTTTCAAATAGAACGTCTTACCAAGTACTAAGCTAAAAACTAGCCATCATTACTTAGTCTTTGTAGATAGAGAACTCATCAGCGCAAGCTACGAGCTGCTCGCGAGTGATCATGAATACACCATGGCCACCGTTAGAGAATTCAATCCAAGTGAATGGAATCTCTGGGTACTGATCCATCATGTGAACCATTGAGTTACCTACTTCACAGATAAGAATACCGTCATCAGTTAGATAGTCTGGTGCGTTAGCTAGGATACGGCGAACCAATTTCAGGCCGTCAGTACCTGCTGCTAGGCCAAGTTCTGGCTCATGAGTAAACTCATCTGGCAGGCTGTTCATATCTTCTTCGTCCACGTAAGGTGGGTTCGATACGATCAGGTTGTATTTCTCTTTTGGCAGGTCACGGAAAAGATCTGAACGGATTGGGAACACTTGCTGCTCCATGCCGTGATCTTGAACGTTCTGCTCAGCAACTTGAAGTGCATCAGTAGAGATATCAATCGCATCTACTTCAGCATCTGGGAATGCGTGAGCACAAGCAATAGCAATACAACCACTACCCGTACACATATCCATGATGCGAGTTGGTTCTTCAGTTAACCAAGGTTGGAATTGAGCTTCGATCAGCTCACCAATTGGAGAACGAGGCACAAGAACGCGCTCATCAACGAAGAACTCAAGGCCACAGAACCAAGCTTTGTTCGTCAGGTAAGCCGTTGGTGTACGATCATTAATACGCTTGATCACACGCTCAACGATACGCAGACGTTCGCTGCTCGTTAGACGAGAGTTCATTACATGCGAAGGAACATCAATCGGCAGATAAAGAGTAGGTAAGATAAGTTGTACTGCCTCATCCCACGCGTTATCAGTGCCGTGACCATAAAATAGGCCAGCTGCGTTAAAGCGGCTAACAGTCCAACGAATCACATCTTGAAGCGTGTGTAGTTCTGATACCGCTTCTTCTACAAAAATCTTATCCAAAATTGTCTCCGAAAAGCGCTACAATACTGCTAATTACGTTTCTAATTAGAATTCATAACCTGATGAGCAAAAAAGACACCGACTTCGATGACGATTTCGCCCTATTCAACGATGCAGTAAAGGGCGTTAAAAAGTTGCAACAGGATACCATAGTCCAGCAGCCAAAAAGAAATGCCAAGCAAAAAGAAATTACTCGAACGGCAAGACAAGCCAGTGATAGCGAGTTTTATTTCTCGGATGAGTTCATTCCACACCTTAGCGAAGAGGGTCCGACACGCTATGCGCGCGATGATGTCTCGAAATATGAGGTAAAGCGCCTGCGTCGTGGTGTCTACGTACCAGACGTGTATCTCGATATGCATGGTATGACTCAGCAAGAAGCCAAACGTGAGCTTGGCGCTATGATTGCGCACTGCATTAAAGAAGGCGTGGCGTGTGCCTGCGTTCAACACGGCATTGGCAAACACATCCTTAAGCAGAAGGTGCCTTTGTGGTTAGCACAGCACCCAGACGTGATGGCTTTTCACCAAGCGCCATTAGAATTTGGCGGTAACGGTGCGTTGCTGGTACTGCTTTCGATTCCTGAGAAGTAATGCTGGTTTGCGAATCGCTTCCTCACCAAAAACTAAAAGGGCATCTCAAATCATTGAGGTGCCCTTTTCACTTTAGTCTTCCAATTAAAAGGTTGTCTTCACCTTCACTATGGATTGATGTTCCAAAGTAACTCACCTTTCTGTGTTTCAAGGTTAAAGTCGATGCAGGCTAGGCCTGACGTTGGGAACATCGGCGGAGCCATGCCCGTTGCAAACTCTGCTGTTAGGTAGCCCACTAGAGGTAAATGAGAAACAAATAAAATGGTCTCTAGTTTTTCTACTTCAGCCATTGCCAAGGTCAAATCAAACACATCGTCGGACATTCCATAAGGCGTAATATCCTCACAGGTTTCTACTTTCGTACCAGAAAACGCCTGAGATATCTCTAACCACGTCTCTTGTGCCCTTAAATATGGACTCACCAGCACTTTATCGAATTGACTAATCCCCTGCTCATTTGCAGCTTGTGCCACTGCAAGAGAAGCCATTTTCCCGCGCTTGGTCAACGCTCGTTCTGCATCCGAATCCGCAAAATGTTCTGCTTCACCGTGGCGCATAATGAATATTTTCATGTTCAATCCTGTCTTCGTAACATGTCGAAAGTCGATATATCCCATATATCAGCGAAACGCTACTTAGGTTTGGCTCTCAATCCAGAGAAACCGCAGTCAATATAAATAATTATATCAAGTCACTTGCCAAAGAGTTCGACTTTCTTAACAATCTTGTTAAAAGAAAATAAATTACTGATAAAAATCGATAAAAGTGATTTAGAAATCGCCAAAAAGCACTTCATATCCCAAAATATGATTACAAGGTTTGCACGCCGAATCATCGGGTACATAATTTAAAAACCACCTTCTCTGGAGATGCTCCTGTGCACTTAAGCCCAAATGATGAACATCAATACCGTTACATAACCTTAAATAACGGGTTACGCGTACTGTTAGTTCAGGACCAAAATGCTCAAAAAGCAGCAGCCGCATTAGCCGTTAATGTGGGGCACTTTGATGATCCTACAGACCGAGAGGGTTTAGCTCATTACTTAGAGCATATGCTATTTTTGGGAACTGAAAAGTATCCAAAGGTCGGAGAGTTCCAAAGTTTTATCAGCCAACATGGTGGTAGTAACAATGCTTGGACGGGAACAGAGCACACCTGCTTCTTTTTTGATGTTGAATTGAATGCGTTTGAAACCGCACTCGATCGCTTCAGCCAATTTTTCACGGCTCCCCTGTTCAACGAAGAAGCATTAGATAAAGAACGCCAAGCCGTTGATTCCGAATATAAGATGAAACTCAACGACGATTCGCGACGCTTGTACCAAGTTACCAAAGAACTGGTGAACCACAATCACCCATTCTCGAAGTTTTCTGTCGGTAATATCGATACGTTGGGCGACAGAAACGGCGAGACGATTCGACAAGAGATCTTATCGTTCCACCAGCAACAATATTCTGCAGACCTGATGACGCTGACTCTGTCTGGCAATCAATCCTTAGATGAGATGCAAGGCTGGGTTGAGGATCGCTTTAGCTCGATTACCAATCACAACCTGCAAGGCAAGAAGGTTGAAGTACCGATTATCGGCGAGTTAAGCACGGGCGTTCAAGTCCGTGTTGAGCCGATTAAAGAAGTGCGAAAACTTATCTTAACCTTCCCGATGCCAAGCATGGACGAACACTACGGTGTTAAACCACTGTCATTCTTCGCACACCTATTGGGTTACGAAGGAGAAGGTAGCTTGATGATGCAACTCAAAGAGAAAGGTTGGATAACATCCCTCTCTGCGGGTGGTGGGGCGAGCGGCAGTAACTACCGTGATTTCACGGTCAGCTGCTCATTGACCATCGAAGGTTTAACCAAAACCGATAACATCATCCAAGCGATATTTCAGTACATCAAATTAGTAGAACAACAAGGCATAGAAGAGTGGCGTTACCTAGAAAAACGTGCCGTTTTAGAGTCAGCTTTCCGCTTTCAAGAGCCAGCAAAGCCGCTTGATGTCGTCAGCCACCTTGTTATCAACATGCAACACTACCAAGAACAAGATGTAGTGTATGGCGATTACAAAATGTCGCATTTCGATGACGAATTACAACGTTCTTTGCTTCCTTATTTAAACGTCGACAATATGCGTGCAACCATTGTTGCTCAAGGTTTCGAGTATGACAGAGAAGCAAAATGGTATTTTACGCCCTACTCAGTCACGCCTTTTAGCGCAGAACAAGTTCAATGCTTTACGTGCATTAACCCCGGTTGGCAGTTTGAGCTCCCAAGTAAGAACCCATTTATTTGCTACGATCTAGACCCAACTGAGCTCGAAGGTGATGCTAAATACCCACAACTTTTAGAAGAGCTCGACGGCTTTAAGCTATGGCACCTGCAAGACCATCAATTTCGAGTACCTAAAGGTGTGGTATATGTCGCTATCGACAGCCCGCACTCAGTCGCCAGCCCGAGAAATATCGTAAAAACACGCTTGTGTGTAGAGATGTTCCTAGACTCTCTGGAAAAAGATACCTATCAGGCTGAAATCGCCGGTATGGGTTACAACATGTATACCCATCAAGGCGGGGTAACTCTCACTCTGTCTGGATTTAGCGAGAAACAGCCACAACTACTCAATATGATTCTTGAACGCTTCCAAGCACGCGACTTTAGTCCAACACGCTTCGAAACGATTAAGCATCAATTACTCAGAAACTGGAATAACGCGTCGCAAGATCGCCCTATTTCACAGCTATTTAATGCGATGACTGGGATACTTCAGCCAAATAATCCGCCCTACTCGGTGTTAATTGAAGCTCTGGAAACGATAGAAGTCGATGAGCTCTCTTCTTTCGTTCAAGCAATCTTAGCGGAACTGCATGTTGAGATGTTTGTGTATGGCGACTGGAAGAAAGCCGATGCACACAAAATGGCAGAAACGCTAAAAGATGCACTGCGCGTTCAAGATCAGGCTTACGAAGAGTCGCTGCGTCCGCTAATTATGCTGGGTGAAAACGGCAGCTTCCAACGTGAGGTGGTGTGCAACCAAGATGATTCGGCAATCGTTGTTTATTACCAGTGCCCGGATATCTCGCCTAAAAACATTGCGCTGTATTCACTGGCAAACCACTTAATGTCAGCCACTTTCTTCCATGAGATACGAACCAAGCAGCAGCTAGGTTACATGGTCGGCACAGGCAACATGCCGCTCAACCGACACCCAGGTATTGTGTTGTATGTACAATCACCTAATGCTGCTCCAGCAGATTTATTAACCTCGATAGACGAGTTTCTCAACGCCTTTTATATGGTGTTGTTAGAGCTTAACGACTACCAATGGCACAGCAGTAAACGCGGCCTCTGGAATCAGATTTCGACACCAGATACGACTTTGCGAGGACGTGCTCAACGCTTATGGGTTGCAATCGGCAATAAGGACCTGGAATTCAATCAGAGAGAGCGTGTGTTGGAAGATCTTAAAGGTCTAACCCGCTCTGACATGATGCGCTTTGTGGTGAGTCAATTAAAACCACGCACCGCAAATCGTCTGATTATGCATGCGCACGGTAATGCCCATGATGAGGAAGAAAAGTTGTCGGCAGGTGTGGAAATTGGCTCTATTGATGAGTTTCAGTTGCGCCCGAAAGACTGTGAACTAGGCTAGCCAGAGTATTATAGAAATCATAAGGTTGATGTAGAAGCATCAACCTTTTTTATTAGGTGAAGCACACTACTCTCTCCCGTCATTCCCGAGAATGAGGGACGACTGAATCGGGAATCTCCTTCCTTTCGCATGTTCCCATAAAAAATAAAGCCCGCATCAATTGCTTGAAGCGGGCTTTATAGTCAACGCACTAGAGAGTTACTTGTAAAAAGACTCATCCAAACCAGCGCGTGTCAGTAGGCCATCACATGGTGCAAAACGATCACCGTACTTCTTAGCGAAGTCGTTCATCATCTCTACCAGTGACTTAATACCGATTTGATCCATATAACGGAACGGACCACCTAGGAATGGAGGGAAACCGATACCGAAAATCGCACCAATGTCGCCATCACGAGGGCTGCGGATAATGCCGTCATCTAGACAACGAACCGCTTCGTTCAACATAGGCAATACACAACGCATCGCAATGTCATTATCACTTAGCTTAGGCTCAGGTTGTAGCTTAAGCAGCTTATAAACTGACTTATCGACTTCTTTCTTTTTACCTTTGTAAGTGTAGAAACCTTTACCGCTCTTACGGCCTTTACGGTTGTCATTCAACAGAATATCGAACACATCAGGGCCTTGGAAGCGGTCACCTAGCTCATTAACCAGAATCGGAATAATCTTCGCGCCGATATCCACGCCAACCTCATCTAACAAGGTAATTGGGCCAACCGGGAAACCGAAGTCCAATAACGTGCTGTCGAGCTTTTCAATCGGCTCATTTGCCAATAGCAGATGTGCAGCTTCATTCATGTACGGGGCAAGAATGCGGTTAACATAAAAACCTGCCGTGTCTTTGACAACAATCGGCGTTTTTCCTTGCTTCTTCGCCAATGCTACTACCGTCGAGATAGTCTCTTCTGAAGTTGTTTCATGAGGGATAACCTCAACTAGCGGCATTTTCTCTGCTGGGCTAAAGTAGTGAAGGCCGACTACATTTTCTGGTCGCTGCGCCTTCTCCGCAATCTTATGAATTGGTAATGAAGACGTATTGGTCGCGAAGATAGTCTCTGGCTTGGCATTGGCTTCGATGTCCGCAACCATTGATTGCTTAAGGTCGAGATCTTCAAATACCGCTTCAATCACCACATCGGTATGGTTAAAACTGGTAAAGTCGATGCCACCAGACAGTTGAAGCATCTTACTTTCAAGGCCCGCTCGGCTCAGAATACGACGCTTACGCTGCTTATCGAACAACTTGAAGTTGTAGTTAAGTGCGTTCAGCACACCTTCATTTGATACGTCTTTGATGCGAACCGGTACTTTTGCTTTAGCCACACTCACATGGCTAATACCAGCCCCCATTAGACCGCCGCCTAACACACCAACACGCTTCACCGCTTTCGGTTCTGCATCTGCACCGTGTTCTTTCTTCATTTCCGTAGTTGCAAAGAAGATTGAACGAAGGGCTTTTGATTCAGAGGTCATTACTAACTCAGAGAAACGCTTCGCTTCGTACTGAAGACCTTTATCAAAGCCGTTCTCAAGGCCGTACCGAATCACATCAAGAATCGCATCAGCTGCAGGGTAATTACCACGCGTTTTCTGATTCGTCTTCTTGGAAGCTTGCTCAAAAATCACCTTGCGACCAAGACCCGTGCGTGAAATAAGTTTTTCTTTGGTAGAAGCTTGGCTTTTAGACGCCAGACGCTTACCTTTTTTGCTACCCGTATTCTTTTCAACAAAACTTTTCGCTACTTCAAGCAAGATAGTTTCAGGCACACAAGCATCCACGACACCGAGCGATTTTGCTTTCTTAGCGCGCAGTTGTTTCCCCGTAAGAATAAGGTCGAGAGATGACAACAAACCGATAAGGCGAGGCAGACGCTGTGTACCACCAGAGCCCGGCAATAAGCCTAACTGTACTTCTGGCAGACCAAGACGAGTCTTATCTGAATCGGTACATACGCGGTAATCACATGCCAGTGCGAGCTCTAATCCACCACCTAAACATGGGCCGTGAATCGCTGCGACCACTGGGTACGGTAGTTCAGACAAAGTTTGGAACATCTCCTGCCCTTGGCGAGCCAGAGATTGCGCTTCATCAGCCGTTTTACACGCATCAAGCATTCTTACATCAGCGCCAGCAATAAAGTTATCTGGCTTCAATGAATGAACGATTAAACCCTTAACTCGACTCTGTTTTTCTTTGAGTTGCTCGAAGATGGCTTTCATTTCTTCCGCAAAAGCCGCTTGCAGTGTGTTCATTTTCTCGTTTGGCACATCGATCGCTAACCAAGCTATATCTTGCTCGTCGATATTAAGAGTAAATGCTGTCGCTTTCTTTTTGGTTGATTCAGTCGCAGACGTTGCATCTGGTTGAGCGACTGTTTCTTTTTCTGTTGTTGCATCAAGAGTCGTAGACATTATTCTACCTCCAAGATCATTGCTGCACCTAAACCGCCAGCCGCACAAGCTGTGTTCAGTGCCAAGCCGCCACCGCGACGTTTCAGTTCACGTAATGTTTGAGTCATCATGCGCGCGCCAGTCGCTGCAAACGGGTGTCCGTAAGCAATTGAGCTACCCAGCACGTTGAACTTCTCCATATCAATCTCACCAATCGCTTTATCACGGCCAAGATTTTTCTGAGCAAATTCATCACTTGCAAACATTTTAACGTTAGCCAACACTTGGGCTGCAAATGCTTCGTGCATCTCAATCAGTGTTAGATCTGATAACTCTAGACCTGTGTTTTTCAAGACTTGCGAGGTCGCGTACGTTGGACCCATCAGCATATCCGTTTCAACACCAATCGCTGAGAACGCATAACCACGAATATAACCCAGCACTTCTAAGCCTAGCTCTTTCGCTTTGCCTTCGCGCATCAACATCACAGCTGCACCACCATCAGTCAGCGGCGTTGCATTCGCAGCAGTCACACTGCCGTATTTTCTATCGAACGCAGGACGAAGTTTGGCGTAACCTTCAACTGTAGAGTCATGACGAATGTTGTTATCTTCCGCTAGGTACTTTTTGTACGGTGCCGGAAATGCCGTCATGACTTCATCTTTAATCTTGCCTTCTTTCCATGCTTGAGAAGCCAAAGAGTGAGAACGGTGGGCAAGTGCATCTTGAGCTTCGCGAGTAATACCATGTGTCTTAGCCATCTGCTCGGCAGTTTGTCCCATAGATAAGCCGGTCGAATATTCGGCAACGGCAGGCGGTACTGGCATCAAGTCTTTTACTGAAAGTGCTTTGAGAATTTTCAGTTTTTGACCCATGGTTTTGGTTTTGCTCAACGCTAACAAATTAGCAGCAAGTTTTTTGGAAACTCCAATCGGCAATACAGAAGAAGAGTCCGCACCGCCCGCAATACCGACATCAATCGTGCCAGCCATAATGCTTTCGGTCACGTTGACTGCGGCTTGAAAGCTGGTCGCACATGCTCGGGTGACGCTGTAGGCATCGGTATTGATGTCCATGCCTGTGCCTAACACGATTTCACGCGCGATGTTCGGCGCTTCTGGCATTTGCACTACTTGGCCGAACACGACTTGTTCGATAAGCGCAGGATCAACATCAGTTCTTGCAAGCATTTCGCTCACAACCATTTTGCCTAGGTCAACCGCAGGCACTTGGCTAAATTCTGTGCTCTGACGAGCGAATGGGGTTCGTAATCCAGCGACAACGGCAACACGTTCTCCAGAACGCGTTTTGACTTCCTGTTTGCCCATGGTTTCTCCTTAAAGTTAAGAGGTCTGACCTGAAGCATTGTAAAGAAGTTGTTAATTAAATCAAACGAGCGTTTAAATAAACGTGATACGAGTATCTCACTGTTTGAAAATATAACTGCAAATTCAGGCGAACCTTTTAGGGTGAAAGGTTGTCCTAAGAGACTAAACTATTGTAAGCAAAGACTGTTATCGCTTTGTAGGGAATGGTTTTCTTTAGGTAAAAAAAAACCACACAAGACTGTGTGGTCGGAATGTATATAAAGCAATTAACTTAACGCCAATTGAAATAATCAGTTTCCTGATTAGGAGAAAGTAAAGTCAGCCTTCAAAAGGAAGTGTCGCCTTGCTCAACATGCTAGCCACGAATGACTAACTAGACGACAAGGTGTACTATAACTTGTTCGAAGTCTTAGATTTTGAAGTAGATCAATTTTAATGTGATTTTACGATTTCCAGCCGATCGTTAGCTCTAAAAGCGAAACAGAATATAAAAACAAAGCACAACGTATAGAGGACAGCTATACGCAGAGCAATTATGGAGGCTCGTGTGTCAATAATAAAAATGTTTGGAAAGAAAACAGCCAAGCGTCCGGTCAACTCTGATATGGACAAACAAAGAAAATACGAAGCACTCGTACGTGCCTATCATCGTGACCTCTTTCGCTACGCCTATTGGTTATGCAAAGACAAAAGCATTGCCGAAGACTTAGTTCAAGAAACTTGCCTTCGCGCATGGAAGTCACTCGATAGTCTACAAGATGAAAAAGCCGCGAAGTCTTGGCTGATTACCATCTTGCGCCGCGAGAATGCTCGACGTTTTGAACGCAAACAGTTTGATCTGGTTGATATCGACGACCATGGTAATGATACTAGTGTCAGTGATGACCCACACCATCAACACCAGTGGTTGCAAGCGCAGATCATGAAACTTGAAATCGATTACCGTGAGCCCCTCTTCTTGCAAGTGATTGGTGGTTTTAGTGGTGATGAGATTGCCAATATTCTCGATCTCAACAAAAACACGGTGATGACACGTTTATTCAGAGCTCGAAATCAGTTGAAAGAGCTATTGGATACAGAAGAGGCAGAGAGGGGGCAACATAATGGATGATTTGGAATTTCGTCGTCGTGTATTGTCGGAACCTAAACAACGTACACAAGATATTGTTGATGCGGCCGCGAATAGTGAAGCCAATAGTAACTTCTTAGACGATGTACTAGCGCTTGATAAACAGATCCACTCTGCAATGAATGTAGATGTACCAGACGATCTTGCTGATCGTATTCTGTTCAATCAGACCTCAAGCGAAGAAAGCAAAGTAGTCAGGCCTACGTTTGCGAGACGAGCAATGGCAATGGCCGCCTCGGTGGCGTTTGTTGCTGGTTTATTAGTTGGCCAAGTGAATTGGGGCAATGCATTTGTTTCACCCGCGCAAGCAAGCTTGGTTGATACAGCGATGAAGCATGTTGTTGATGAAAAGAGTTTTGTTAGTAACATCGATGAACAGGTCACATCGCAGCAAATCAACGCAAAAATGAATCCATTTGCTTTTCAGTTTGATGATACTTTCCCTTACCACGTCTATTACCTAAACCACTGTGGCTTTGGTAAATCCAACGCGGTACATATGGTCTTCCAAGGCGCAAAAGGCAAAGTAACACTGTTTTTAACCGGTATTCCAACAGACAAACCTATCGACTTTGATGAAAAAGGCATGTCCGGTTCGGTAACACCCGTAGATGGCAGCAGCTTAATCCTTGTTGGTGAAAATGGTGAGGATGTTTCTAAAATCGCCGAAAAACTGACAAAAATGATTAAACCGATGAGCTAGTTCGCTCTTAAAGCCCCGTCATAAAAGGCCCAGCAAGTATATCACTGATATTGCTGGGCTTTATTTATAAATAAACCGAAAAACCATTCACACCACCAATATCTCTAGAGTTAAAACTCTAAAAAACAGCATTTCGCACCATTTTCGTGCCAGATAGGCGTCATTTCCATAATTTTCCACTCAAAATTTCCAATGGTCGGATTTGTATATCGTATACTTGCGAATAGGATCAGCCACCATTGAGCAATTGCTCAAATTAATCGCCCTGTAGAGGCGGATATATAAAGGAATAAATGAATGACTACCAACAACACGCGTCTGTTTAAAAAGTCTCTTTTAGCAGTAACAATTACACTGGCGTCTTCGCAAGCGATGGCAGCAGGTTTCCAACTTAACGCACAATCAGCTACCGGCATCGGCCGTGCTTTCGCTGGTGATGCAGTAATCGCAGATAACGCGTCAGTAATGGCACGTAACCCTGCAGCAATGGCACTGTTTGACAAAACTGAGCTTTCTCTTGGTTTTGAAACAATCACTTCAATGATTGAAGTGAAAGATACTAGCTACAATACGCTTGGTGGCGCAATGCCAGTCGATAACGTTGATGATGTTGGTGATACTTCTGTAGCTCCAAACATTCACCTCATTGTTCCTGTTAATGAAAAGTTTGCTTGGGGTGTGAACGCTTACTCTAACTTCGGTACTAAAACTGAGTTTTCAGATGATTACCTAGCTAGTGAATATGGCGGTTTAACAGATGTAATGAGCATCAACTTCGGTCTTGCAGGCTCTTACCGTCTAAACGATCAATGGAGCTTTGGTGCCGGTCTTGACCTGATCTACGGTGAAGGCACAATGAAGCGTACTGCTGGTGTCGGCTTTGGCCCAGCCGCAGGACAAAAACTACTTGACGTAGATGGTGCAACTGGTTGGGCTGTTGGCTTTAACGTAGGTACAGTTTACGAGCTAGATGAAAACAACCGTTTTGGTCTATCTTACCGTTACAGCCCTGAGTTCACCGCGGAAGATGACAACGGTCAAGAAATCACACTGCCTCTACCAGATATGGCAGAGTTCTCTGGTTTCCACAAAATTGAAGACACTAAATTCGCTGTTCACTACTCTGTTCAATGGATTGGTTGGAGTGCATTCGACTCAATTGATTTTGAGAAGCTAGATCCTACTCAATCGACACTGGCTTACGCATTGAGCGGCGGCACAGGTGCGTACCAGAAAGATTACAAATGGCAAGATGGTTGGCACTACGCTATTGGTGGTACATACTACCTGAACACTGATTGGACGCTTCGTGCTGGTTACATGTACGACACAAGTGCACAAGATTCACTAACTTCTATCTCTGTACCAGATTCAGATCGTCAGTGGTTCTCTGCTGGTTTCACATACCACATTAATACCGATTCTAACGTAGACTTTGGTTTCACTTACCTACTAGGTGATGATACTAAAGTTGAAGAAAGCTTAGGCGCAACTTCTGTTAGCGCAACAACGCATGCTGATGCAATCCTACTAGGCCTGCAATACAGCCGCAGCTTCTAGCTTCTAGCTTCTAGCTTCTAGCTTCTAATATAAGCTAAGTTATTAATCCCAAAGGGTCGCATTACGCGACCCTTTTTTATTGCCTAAACCACTGACCTACTTCAATTTAAGCTTACAACTGTAGCCTGCAAGGTCAATATATGACTACAAGTGTACGCTCAAACTTCGCAACACAGCCGAAACATTTAGATTATTTCTCTAATAATTAAACACATTTACTCATTAAATCCCTAAAACACTGTTTTATTCGAATTTCATTTTTAAAGTAATGACTCTAAAAGTAGAATCACGCCACTAAATACTTATGATTCAGCGAACATAATAATGAAAATGAATAAGACTCTTCTATCTGCTGCAGTGGCAGTTGGACTACTTTCGACTTCTACCGTGACTCAAGCGGCAGGTTTTCAACTAGCAGAATACTCAGCAACAGGCCTAGGCCGCGCATACGCTGGTGAAGCAGCAATGGCTGACGGTGCGGATGCACAGTGGCGCAACCCAGCAATGCTGACTTACCTAGAAGGTACTCAAGTTTCTGTTGGCGCTATTTATGTTGATCCAAACATCGATATCAACGGTACTTCTACGTCTATGATGGGACAACCTACTGCGTCAAATTCTAGCGATTTTGCCCACAGTGCAGTCATCCCTAACTTTTACGTTTCTCATAAGTACAACGACAAGTTCGCATTAGGCTTTGCTGCGGGTACTAACTACGGTATGGAAACAGACCTAGGTAAAGACTTTGGTGGCGCTAACCATGGTAACGAAGCAAGTGTTACGACAATGGAGCTAAACCTAAACGCGGCATACCAAGTACTTGAAAGCGTATCTATTGGTGGTGGTATTCGTTACATCATGGCTGAAGGTAGCTTTGGTGCGGTATCTACAGCTAACTCTCTAGTTCCTATGCCTCAAGGTACAGCTTTAAAATACATGGAAGGTGATGACACAGCGTGGGGCTGGCAAGTTGGCACCGCTTGGCAGATTAATGAAAACAACCGCCTTGGTTTTACCTACAAGTCAGAAGTAGATCTAACGCTTGAAGGTCACGCAAATGGTGTCGCTTTTGATGCTGTTGCTGGCGCTTTGGGTACTCCAGTCAAGTCAAAATACAACGGTTCAATGCAACTTGCATTGCCAGCTACCGCCGAGCTTGCAAGCTTCCATCAACTATCAGATAAGGTCGCTGTACATGCGAGCGTTAACTGGACTAACTGGAGCAGCTTTGAAGAACTAGTAGCTGACATCCCTGAATTCGGTCCTGCTCGAACTCAAGATATCAAGCAAGAGAACTGGGAAGATAACTACCGCTTTGCTATCGGTACAACTTACCAAATGACACCTAAACTGGCTCTGCGTTCTGGTATCGCCTACGACACTTCAGCGGTAAGCGAAGAACACCGTACTGCGACTATTCCAGAAACAGACCGCACTTGGTTAAGTATTGGTGCTGGCTACCAATGGTCTGAGCAACTAACACTAGACGCCGGTTTCACTTACATCCTAGCGAAAGACGCAAAAATGGTTGAAGATGACGCAAGTTCTGCTCCATTTGGTGGTGACTTCGAAGGTGAAGTAACTGGTAGCATTTGGTTAGTGGGTATCCAAGCTAACTACCGCTTCTAATCTATTTGACTTAACCTAAAGTCATAAGCATTAAAAAGGCTCGATGTTGTTATCAACATCGAGCCTTTCTTTTATCGATAGTCTAAATCTTATTTCTAGTAATCTTCTAGATAACCATCGATGAAGTCTTCTTCTTCAAGGTCGACCTCTTCAGGTTCAATCTCGGCTTTGAAATCACGACGTTGAATGTAAACATCACGCGTCAATGCATATGGATCAGGAGAATTATCCAACAGCGCTTCTTGTGACACCAACTGAGCACGTGTTTCCATACCTTCGAAAGCCCACTTGCCTAAGCTTGCCCAAAAGTTTAAGAACGATAGAGGCACATACAAACCATCGACGGTTTCAGTCACTTCACGCGTCGTTACCGGGCCGTAACCTGGCACCATAAAGTACGGTCCATTCCCTACTCCGTAATGACCAATCGCATCAGAGAACGACTTGTCGTCGTACTTGGTGATCCCTGCTTCGCTGGCAATATCGATTAAGCCTAACAGACCAAAAGTTGAGTTAATCCAAAAACGATTGAAATGGTCGAGTGCTTTTTCACCATTTCCCATAAGGAGGTTGTTCACCATGCTTGATGGTTCGTCTAAGTTGGCTAGAAAATTGGAAATACCAGATCGCACTGGTACAGGAGTGTAGTCAACATAAGCGAGGGAAACAGGGCGAACCAAATAAGGATCTAGATATTCGTAGTTGATATCCCACATCGCTCGGTTGAAGCCTTCAAAAGGATCATTGGGGTGGGATTCTTCTACGTATTCTGAGGTTTCGAAATTATCATCGACACGACTCTCTTCCGGAGCACTAGAACAGCCCACCGTTAAACTTGCGATAAAAAGTAAACTCGAGAGTCTTAAAATACTGGAAGACATATCACCTTTTCCATAAGGAATTCAAATAATAAAAAAGGCCAGCAATCGCTGGCCTCAATTGGTTGCGTAAGTCTATACCGTTTATCGCAAAATCGGAATAGCTAACGCCTATGCAAAATGATGATTAATATTGCTTATTGATATCGACAGTTACTGGAGCACCCAGTTCAACCACTTCGCTCTCACCGTACCAATCACCATCGCGAGTTGAAACGTTACCATCTGTATCAAGCCTAGCTCTAACCATCAGAGTTTCAAGACTAGACAACTTCTGTCCTTCCATCATGCTGTTGCCATCATCAAGCACAACTGTACGAGGAAAAGTCCCTAGTGGGTAACGAGCTGCTGCGATAGGCATTGGCGAACCATCAGCTCTGTGTACTGACACGATCAACACTGAGTTAGGATCAGCATTAACATCACCAGACAGATCAAGTGTTACAGCAACGCTCTTACCTTGGTCGACACCCATAGCGTCACCCATTTTCTTCTGAGCACTTTCAATACTGCGCGACAACATTTCGTAACGGCTGTCTTGTGGGCCAATCATCTGCTGCATGATGCTCCAGTACTTCACCGCACCTGGGTAGTCTTGACGTTCAAATGCATCAAATGCTAGCAGTGAGAACACACGAAGGTCGACGTAATCGTTTTGAATCAAACGGCTCAAAATCAAACGTGCTTGGTTCTGATCAGCTTCATCAGGTGAAAGCATCAATGCTTGTGCGAAGCCTAACTGAACATCTTCGTTCTTAGGCTCAAGCTTGTACGCTCGTTCCATAGAATCTTTTGCTGTTTCAGCGTCGCGGTTAGCCAAAGCAATACGACCAAGCAGCAACCAACCTGTAGAATCTTTTGGCTGGTAGTGCAGACGAGTACGAAGTGCCAGAGTCAGATCTTCTAGTTCATCGTCTGTTAGCGCGCCACCTTCCGAAGACATTAGCTTTTTAGATAACTCAGGAAGGTTCGAACTCACTTCTTGCCAGTGTTGAACTTTATCCAACGCACCGAACTTGAAGTACATACCGTACGTCACAGCCACAACAAGGATAATCGACGGTACAACCACACCAAGCGTTGAGATTTTAGTCTTCTTCATCTCTTGCTTAGCTGGAACATCATCAAGCAGGGATTGTTTCAAATCAGCGATCAGCTCCTGCTGGTTATCAACAAGACCTTCTTCTGCTTCTACTTCTAGCTCATCTAGACGATCTTTGTAGAATGCTTTGTTCAACTCATCGCGCAGCACATCATCGTTGTTTGCCTTTTTATTAATGAAGGGCAGAACAATTAAGAAAATTGCCGCTAGCGAAAGGATAATGGTAGAAATCCAAAATAGAGTCATTACTTCTTATCTCCGTCGTTCTCTTCATCGAGTAACGCTTTTAAGCGAGCTTCTTTGTCTGCATCCCAGCCTTTATCTGACTCAACTGCTTTCGACTTTGATTTTCTGCTTCGTAAAATGATCAAACCGAAACCAAACACAACTACTGCAAAAGGACCAACCCAAAGGATTGACGTTGCTAGTGTCAGTGGAGGGTTGTAAGTAACAAAGTTACCGTAGCGAGCGATCATGTAATCAATGATATCTTGCTTCGACTTACCGTCTTTTGTCATCTCGTACACTTTCTGGCGCAAGTCGACTGCTAGCTCAGCGTTCGAATCGCCAATCGTGTTGTTCTGACATTTAGGGCAACGCAACGTGTTACTCAGCTCTTTGAACTGCTGTTCTTGATCAACGGTATCAAATTCATGAAACTCGATAGGCGCGGCAGAAACAGTCGCTGAAATAGCAAACGTAGCGAACAGAGTGATCAGGACCTTTTTAATCATTTCGCTTCCTCCAGCAACTCTTGATACATCGGCTCAAGCGTCGATGCCCAGTTGGTTGGATTCACGTCACCAACATGGCGGTAACGAACCACACCGTTAGCATCAATTAAGAACGTCTCAGGAGCACCATACACGCCAAGATCTAGACCTAGCATACCATCGCCATCAAATAAGCTGATTAAGTACGGGTTACCTAGTTCTTTTAGCCAACCAACAGCTTTGTTGCGATCATCTTTGTAGTTCATACCAATGATCTTAACGCCTTGAGCGGCCAATTTATTCAGATAAGAGTGCTCTGCATAACAGGTAGGACACCAAGTAGCCCACACATTAAGCAGCAGAGGTTCGCCTTTGAAGATCGCTTGATCATGAAACTTACCTGCTTGTTCTAAGTCTTCTAGACCGAACTCAGGCACAGGCTTACCAATCAATACTGACTCAAGTTTAGTCGGGTCATCACCCGACTGATTACGAACTAATTGAGTTGCAAAGACTCCAGCTAGAATCATAAAAGCAATCAATGGAATGAATAAAATCTTCTTGTTCATTCGAATTAAGCCCCCTGCTCTTCAGCCGACTTTTTTGTTGGCTTACGGAAACGGTAACGACGGTCACTAATAGCAATAGCACCACCAATCGACATGATCAAAGAACCAGCCCAGATCCAACGTACAAATGGTTTGTAGTAGATACGTACAGCCCAAGATTTGTTGTCGTCTAAACGTTCACCCATTGCGATATAAAGGTCGCGCGTTACGCCACGGTCAATCGCTGCTTCTGTCATCATAGACTTAGCTGTGGTGTAGAAACGTTTTTCAGCGTGAAGCGTGTTGATGTATTTGCCTTCTTTGGTAATTTCAAAGTCAGCAATATAACCATCATAGTTAGGGCCATCTTTGTCACGAACTCCTGTAAACAGGAAGCTGTATTCTTCAAGCTGGTAGCTTTCACCTGGCGCCAAACGTACATCGCGTTCGATGCTGTAGTTTTGCACCATTGCAATACCAATCACTGTCACGGCTAAACCAATGTGACCACACATCATTGCCCAGTGGCTACGAGGCAGCTTAGTTAGACCTTTCAGGAATGTATGACGGTGAGTCGCACGCTCATGCAGCTCAAAGCCATGCATGAAGATGATCCAAAACGCCATTACCCAACCAGCAAAAGCAGTACCGCTGAAGCGGTCAGCCAGTAGAGCAACCATTAGCGCACTCAAGCCAAGTGAGAATGCACCTGAAATCAGCATTGGTTTAACGAGCTTAGACAGGTTGTCACGTTTCCAACGGATCAGTGGACCGATACCAAGTAGGAACGAGAACGGAATCATTAACCAGAAGAACAACATATCAAAGAATGGAGCACCGATTGATACTGAGCCCAAACCTAACTGTTTGTGAACTAATGGTAGTAGCGTACCTACTAACACAACGACAAGCGCTGCAATCAATAATATGTTGTTACCAAGCAGTGCGTTTTCACGAGAAACCAAATCAAAATTACCGCGAACACGAACTGATGCGCCTTTAACCGCAAACAACAGTAGTGAACCACCAATAACAAAGACTAGGAAACCTAGAATAAACATACCGCGAGCAGGATCCGACGCAAATGCGTGAACCGATACCAAGATGCCCGAACGAACTAAGAATGTACCTAGTAAGCTTAGCGAGAATGCAGAGATAGCCAGCAATACTGTCCAAGCTTTAAATGTGCCACGCTTTTCGGTTACCGCCAGCGAGTGCATTAGCGCTGTACCAGCCAACCAAGGCATGAATGAAGCGTTTTCTACTGGATCCCAGAACCACCAGCCACCCCAGCCAAGTTCGTAGTAAGCCCACCATGAACCTAGTGCGATACCTACCGTTAGGAATAACCAAGCTGCGATTGTCCAAGGACGCGACCAACGAGCCCATGCCGTATCAAGACGACCACTCATAAGAGAAGCGATTGCGAAAGAGAACGCAACAGAGAAACCTACATAACCCATGTAAAGCATTGGCGGGTGAATAATCAAACCCGGATCTTGCAGTAGTGGGTTCAAGTCTCGCCCATCTACAGGGAAGAAAGGCAATGTACGTAGGAACGGGTTAGAGGTTACGATAATGAACAGCAAGAAGCCGACAGTAATCAAACCCATGATAGCCAGTACGCGAGCCACAGACTCTTGAGGCATACCACGGCTGAACGTCGCTACTGCAACCGTCCAACCTGCTTGGATAAGAACCCAAAGCAGTAATGAACCTTCGTGAGCGCCCCAAACCGCCGTGATTCGGTAGTACCAAGGCAGTTGGCTATTTGAATTGCTTGCTACGTATTGAATCGTAAAATCATTGGTGTAGAACGCGTAACACAGGATAAAAAACGAAATCGCTAGGAATCCGAACATGCCCCACGACAACGGTCGTGCACTGTTCATCAATAATGTGTTATTTCGAGCGGCTCCATACAATGGGAGCACGCTTAGCAGCAATGCAAGTCCCAAAGACAGGATCATCGCAAAATGGCCGATCTCGGCTATCATTGAGCATTTCCTTCTTTTTGTTCAGTTGTGTATTGCAAAGGCTCATGAGTCTTCTTCATTGCTTCTGCAACTTCAGAAGGCATGTACTCTTCATCGTGCTTTGCCAACACCTCGAACGCTTCAATTGTCGTCGCATCTTTAAGGACACCCTGAGCAACAATACCTTGGCCTTCACGGAAAAGATCAGGAAGGATGCCATCATATAAAATCGTTACTTTAGGGCCTACATCCGCCAAATCGAAGCTTACACGTAGTGATTCGCTGTCACGGCTTACAGAGCCGACTACAACCATGCCACCAATGCGCAGGCGTTGACCAACTTCAGGTTTTTTACCATCTTTGCCGTTGACCAGTTCAGTTGGTGTGTAGAACAGATCCATGTTCTGGTTAAGTGCATAAACCATCAATCCAATAGTCGCACTGATACCAAAAAAGATTGCTAAGACAATGCCCAGCCTCTTTTTACGTCTTGGGTTCATAGAGTGTTCTCCATATTTTTTGCTGCATCGATACGAGCTTGACGATCAACCTTAGCTTGTACTTCATTTAGTAATTGCTTACCACGACGAACACTTACCACCAGTAAAATGATCATCGCGAGGAATGTGATTCCAAATGCACTCCATACATAAGAGGCGTAGCCTCCCATGGCAAAGAAATCACTCAAAGATTCAAAATACATAATTACCTACCCTACTACGCTTTTTCAGCCGCAAGCTTGCGAACCCATGGACGGTGACTCTCTTTACTGATGATTTCGTTTCTAAAACGAACCATAGTCACAGCACCAAAGAAAAAGGCGAAGCCGAAAATATTAAGAAGAAGCGGCCATAACATGTCACTTGAAATAGAAGGCTTATCGAACTTAGTGATCGTCGCGCCCTGGTGAAGTGTGTTCCACCACTCTACTGAAAAGTGAATGATAGGTAGGTTGATGACACCAACAATAGCCAAAATGCCTGCCGCTTTGGCTGCAGTTTTTTGGTCGTCAAACGCGTGGTGTAGTGCAATCACACCTAAATATAGGAATAGAAGAATCAGCTCTGAGGTCAAACGCGCATCCCAAACCCACCAAGCGCCCCACATTGGTTTACCCCAAACAGCACCAGTTAGCAGCGCGATGAAGGTAAATACCGCACCGATAGGAGCCATAGCCAACGCGGCCATGTCTGATAGTCTTACCTGCCATACCAAGCCGATAAACGCTGCAATCGCCATCGACATGTACACGCCCATGGACCAAATCGCAGAAGGTACGTGGATGTAAATGATTCGGAAGCTATCACCTTGTTGGTAATCAGAAGGTGCAAATGCTAGTCCCCACACAGTACCGGCAGATAGACACAATAGCGCTAGGATAGAGAACCATGGCAGAAGTTTACCAGCAAGCTGATAGGAAGTTTCTGCTTTGGCATAGGGATGGAGCCATTTCCACATGTTGTAATCTCACTCTTACTTCATATTGCTTACAGCTATCACAGCTATAATTATTATAATTTATTTGGCTTACTGCCTCTTCCAGTGACTCTATGAGTTTGAAAGTTCCAATTAGTTCACTCTGAACAATCAAAGTGATGGTGAGTGCTTGGTTAATACTCTAATAGCTAGTTAACACTCACTCTTAGTGCTGCACTGATAGCAAATGGGGTGAGCGTCATTGCGCCCATTAGCATTGCCCCTAACACGGCTAGTTGTCCGTTATACGCAACACCTAGTGCTGCCGCATCAATCGCTGATGTAGCAAATATAAGAATTGGGATATACAGCGGCAAAATAAGCAGACTCAACAGCACACCGCCTTTTTGTAATCCAACCGTCAAAGCCACACCAATAGCACCAATAAAACTTAATGCAGGCGTACCAACCAACAAGGTTAAGACCACCGATAACCAAGTATCGAAATTCAAGGACAGCAGCACCGCTAACAACGGACTGATCAATATTAATGGTAACCCTGTCAATAACCAGTGCGCTATGACCTTGGACAATACTACCAACTGCAACGGGATGGGCATCAGCATCATCTGCTCAAGGGCACCGTCTTGAAAATCATCTCGGAATAGTCGTTCCAAAGAGAGCAATGCAGAAAGTAAAGCAGCAACCCAAACAATACCCGCAGCGATGCGCGCAAGCAGGTTCGGCTCAGGCCCAATACTCAGTGGAAAAAGGGTGATGACAATAATAAAAAACCACAGAGGGTTAAAGATATCGGCTTGGCGACGAAATGCGATCAGCAGCTCACGTCGAATGATCGTTGTCATTGAAGAGATCATATTACTCACCCAACTTTATTTTTCTTAGTTTCGGGCTATCAGCAAACATATCTTGGTGTGTGGTTAGTAACACAATGCCACCGTTATCTGCATGCTCAGAAAAAAGAGACTCTAAAACTTTAACGCCCTGCTTATCGATTGCAGTCAACGGTTCATCTAGAATCCACAACATTTGTTTACTCAACCAAAGACGAGCCAACGCCACACGGCGCTGTTGACCAGCTGAAAGTTGCCCCGCGGGCACGTCTTCCCTACCAGCAAGGCCAACCTGGGCCAACGCATGGTAAAGCTCTTCCTTGCTCGTTCCACCACTGTGAATCGATTGATAGAAACTCAAGTTCTCATAAGCACTGAGCTCGCGCTTCACACCAGTTTGATGACCAAGAAAAAGTAAATTTTGATGGTACACATCTCGACTCGTTTCAATGGACTCACCATCCCAACAAATAGTACCTTCATCACGATCGCCTAGCCCGGTGATAATCCTAAGGAGTGTCGTTTTCCCAGTACCGTTACGACCTTCAACTTGAACCAGCTCGCCAGGTTTCAATTGAAAAGACAACGATTCAAACAGAACCCTGTCGTCACGAATAGCAGTTAAATTTGAGACTTCTAGCATAGGTAAATTTAGTCGAGTAATGAGAGGGCTATAGTAGCACACCAACATGGTGACAAAACAGGACTAGGCGTTTTCGATAAGACAAAGTCCGTAAGAAACTGTTACCACCGCATCACAATTTACACATTTTCATCAACAAACTAGATATTGCCGTAGATACAAGTACTTATAAACATCGTTCTATATAGATATAGCAAGCATAAAAAAAGAAGCCGAAGCTTCTTTTAAGAGGTGTACGCGATAAACATCAATTGCTCAATACGCAGTAAGCGCTCAATTTAACGACGTCGAGGCGGGTCTCTGCGATCGCAAGAGGCATCGGGTTGATCATCGTACGATGAAGGGTTACTTCTCAACGAAGGGATTTTTTCCTTACCCGCGAGCTTATTCTGTAGAGACATCATTAGCTCAGCTTCCGCTTTAGGTAATTCACACTCTTCGATCAGTTCGTTTATCCCGGCACCAAGCTGAACCATTTTTGTTGCACGCGTATATAAGCGTCCATCGGTGTCAGCATGTTCCAACTCAACAATACGTTCATTCAAGTGCTTTATCAGATCTTGCTGTTCCGTCACTTTCTGGCCAAGGCCAACCACAACAGAGCGAACTTCGAGTAATTGCTTACTCGATTTTTGAAGCTCTTTGTCCAAGTTACGAACTTGCAGACGTGATTGATCGAGCTGCTTTTGAATTGCACGTTTTACTTTGCTAATCAAAATCACGATGAATAACGTAAAAACCCCAACACCTGATATCAGAACGACAGGGCTTAAAGGAAGCGCTTCAAACATTACAGGTGAGCCATCTCATCCCATTCGTCTTCGCTTAGTAGTTTGTTTAAATCTACTAGAATAAGCAGCTTGCCATCACGGTTACTTACACCTTGAATAAACTTAGCACTTTCATCAGTACCAACACTTGGCGTTGTGTCGATTTCAGAAGAACGCAGGTAAACCACTTCAGCAACGCTATCGACTAGAATGCCAATTACTTGACGCTCAGATTCAATAACGATAATACGAGTGTTATCTGTGATTTCACCTTGCATCAAGCCAAAGCGAGAACGAGTGTCGATAACAGTAACAACGTTACCACGCAGGTTGATAATACCTAGAACGTAATCTGGAGCACCCGGTACTGGAGCAATTTCGCTGTAACGCAGTACTTCACGCACTTGCATTACGTTGATGCCGTAAGTTTCTTCTTCTAGCTGGAAAGTCACCCATTGAAGTACTTCATCATTGGTTTGCTCTTTTCTTACTTCAACTTCACTCATATGAGACATAGATAATCCTCTTGCCGTCGTTACCGACCACTATTATTAACTTGATGCGTTTACTAGCTTAATGCTTTTACATCTAGCCCTGCGTTTAGCATGGCGATTAATGCTTCAACATGGATCAAAGCACACATTTTTTCTTTTACCATACCAGCGAGCCATGGGCGTTTCCCTGCCATTTCTCGCCAACGTACTTTATCTGTATTAAGTAGCTCGGTGCCTTTTAGCTCGGTGCCCGCAAGGCCCCACAAGCTCTCTCCAAGCATGACTATATATTGATAGTTTTCTTTGTACTCGTCACCTGATAGTTTCTCAGACATCACCCATTTTGCGGTGTCGACCACATCTAGCTGACTATCACGGTTGGTTTGTAAACCCAAATACCAAGCTGGCTTACCAATGATATGACTTAACTCTTCAAGGCGATGGATACCGCCCAGTTCATCAAGTGGTACCGCAAAGGTCACGCCGTTTACATCAAAATACAAAACTTGAAAGTCTTCTGTGCGAACCGTATTTTCCCAAGAGGTAAACTGGTTAGCACCTCCGGCTTGAGTTTCAAGTCCAATAACTGTCTCGACCTCAGGAGCATCAAGTTCAGACTCAACAGCCTTAACTTCTACTTGTTCCGTCTCCTGCGGTTCAGCTTGTAACTCTTCAATTTGCTGCGTTTCAACAGGTGGCTCTGCAGCAATTGATAAATCGGGTTCTGGAAGATTCCAATCTTGAATCTCTGGCTCTTCAAACACTTGAACAGACTCAACCGCGGCCTCAAACATTTGCATGTCTGCTTGCTGGGCGATTTTCTGGGTGTTCAGATCCATCAATTCATCAAGATTCAGCTCATCAACAACATTAGTCGCCTCTAAACGACTTAGTAGCTTCTGAACATCCTCAAGGTTAGGAACCTCAAACTCAGCCGCGCGTATTTCCGCGTAGCTTGAGTGGTGGCTCGAAAATTGGCGCTCTGGCTCTGGCTCTGGCT
>NZ_VFEB01000009.1:0-314 GCF_007858795.1 Vibrio sp. T20 | reverse complement strand
CCAAGAGTGTTTCTGCTGCGTTGTAGTTCGTATCTAAACCACTGTGGAAAGGTGGGTTACTAATGATAAAACGATAATCGTCGGCAGTGTCTGAGTAAATATCAAAGGCGAATACATGGCCGGTTAATCCATTGGCTTTTAGTGTTGCTTGGCTCGATGTGATGGCATCCGCGTTAATGTCACACATCTCAATCGCAATTTCTGGATTGGCTTTTGCCATGAAAGCACCTAACACCCCAGCACCACATCCAAAGTCGAGGACTTTACCTGATAGAGTAGGTAAGGTTTCGAGTAATAGGCGGCTACCTAAATCG
>NZ_VFEB01000092.1:0-327 GCF_007858795.1 Vibrio sp. T20 | reverse complement strand
CAGCAAAACGGTGTCGCGATTCGCAAAGCGCTAAATAAACTGCCATCAGAACCTCTATACGCCACACTGGGGGCACTTGAACATACGCAAATCAATGACAAGCTCGCGCAACGTTTGCAAGAAATGGCAGAGAGTGAGATCACAAGTAAAGAGCCGGACCTATTCTTGCTTTCTGCGTTGGTTCGTGCCCTTTCAGGTGCAGAACAAGGGATCACGAATAACATCATTAACCAAGTTCTGGCTAGCCCACGCTTGAGCCACCAAGAAGTGTTGATTGGTTTAGCTGGTCGCAGTTGGCACGCACTACAAGACCCTGCTATTGCTGAG
>NZ_VFEB01000075.1:0-300 GCF_007858795.1 Vibrio sp. T20 | reverse complement strand
TATGACAGCCGTTAGGTAAGCGTAATTGGTACAAGTTGCTGCGCTGACGGCCTTTGTTATCAAACCGTTTTATGCGCTTCACAAACCCTTGTTTTTCTAGCTCGTTAAGGTGTCGTTTCACGGTTCTTACCGATACTTCACAATATTGCGCCAAGTAATTTAAGGATGGAAAACACACACCACGCGCGTCGGCGTTGTCGGCCAATTTTAATAACACCAACTTGCTTATCGGCGATCCAGTTTTTAATGGGATGAAAGAGAGAATGAGGGAAACACACATGAATAACGCTCCTTGTTAAT
>NZ_VFEB01000011.1:0-281 GCF_007858795.1 Vibrio sp. T20 | reverse complement strand
GATCAAGCTTGTAAGCCTCTGCATAAGAACCCCAAATGCCTTTCTCTAGGTTCTTCGCGTGCCACATAGGGTTAGAACCCGCGCCCATTTCGTTGCCTTTTGGGTCGGTATCGTGCCACATATTGTCGATACCAACTGCGCCATGGCCACAGTTGTTTTTCTCGCCTTCACCGGTACCCGCTGAACATTCAGATTGGTTTGGCAGTGCTGCTCGGCCCCAAAGACCATTTTCGCCTCCGGTTACACCTTGCCAACCACGAGTGTAGTAAGGCACACCGATG
>NZ_VFEB01000123.1:0-273 GCF_007858795.1 Vibrio sp. T20 | reverse complement strand
GATTTTGTAGACTGCTTGCATGGGTAAACAAGAGCCAATGAAATTATGAAAGCGGTTACGATCGAACTTACTCTGGATGTCGTCGACAAGGTTTTCGAGCTTAGTTCTACGCAGGTGGAGGTTGATTGACGTTCTCAGGCGGTCGGCCTGAATGGGTTTCTCTAGAAAATCTTCTGCGCCACGTTGAATGAGGTCAACAGCGATATTCACGGAACCATGCGCAGGTGCGACTCCAACGGCCGTGGGAATGCCATTATCGCCGATCTTCCCAAA
>NZ_VFEB01000043.1:0-276 GCF_007858795.1 Vibrio sp. T20 | reverse complement strand
GGTGCTGACAGGCGGTTTTGTAAGAGATCCGCTACGACAATAGCACCTGCATTGATAAACGGGTTACGAGGAATACCATGCTCCATTTCAAGCTGAATCATCGAGTTAAACGCTTGACCTGAAGGTTCCTTGCCTACGCGCTGCCAAATTTCGTCTGGCTTATAAAGCACCATAGCTAAGGTCAAACTCAGTGCTTTCGATATTGATTGCACGGAGAAAGCTTCGTTGGCATCACCCGCTTGAATGACTTCACCTTCATTAGTGTATACCGCAATC
>NZ_VFEB01000197.1:0-298 GCF_007858795.1 Vibrio sp. T20 | reverse complement strand
GAAAGCGAAAGACTTGAAAAGAATCGAAAAGCTGAAGAAGAAAACATTCGTAAGCTAAAAGAACAGCAAGCTAAAGAAGCAAAAGCAACTCGTGAAGCTGAAAAGCGTCGAGTTGAAAAAGAAAAACAACGTAAAGTCGAAGAAGCGCGTTTAGAGCAAGAGAAGAAGAAAGCTGCTAAAGCAGAAGCTGACCGTAAGCTGAAAGAAGCGGCGTTGGTGAAAGCTGAAAATGAGCGTAAAGCTAAAGAAGCAGCAATCGCAAAAGCTGAACAGGAACGCGTGGCAAAAGAAAAAGCCG
>NZ_VFEB01000144.1:0-341 GCF_007858795.1 Vibrio sp. T20 | reverse complement strand
ATCGTGGTTTACTACCAATGTGCTGATATTTCACCTAAAAATATTGCGCTGTATTCATTGGCCAACCATTTGATGTCAGCCACCTTCTTCCATGAGATTCGTACCAAGCAGCAGCTAGGCTATATGGTCGGCACTGGCAATATGCCGCTCAACCGACATCCAGGTATTGTGTTGTACGTGCAATCACCAAATGCCGCTCCGGCAGACTTGTTAGCCTCTATAGATGAGTTCCTCAATGCCTTTTACATGGTGCTGCTGGAGCTTAACGACTATCAATGGCACAGCAGTAAACGCGGGCTCTGGAATCAGATTTCAACGCCAGATACCACCTTGCGCGGGCG
>NZ_VFEB01000137.1:0-341 GCF_007858795.1 Vibrio sp. T20 | reverse complement strand
CCTAAAGCTTTGCACTTTGCAACTTCTTGAACAAGGTAATCAAAGTTTAGCTCAGGGTTAGGGCCAGATGTCATTTGAATCAATCCAACACAATCCATGCGTATTACTCCTCCATTCATTTGATTCAGAAACCAGCATTGACCGTATTAACCACTTACGATATTAACCACTTACCGTACCAAGCGACGACCATCTTCACTAGCTCGACTATTAACTAACTCATCAATAAACAACTCGTGTACTCACGACTATTGCGCCAGCTTTCTCAGCTTCTCTGGTAACTTGAACTCACCAGAACTACGGGAAAGCTCACTCACCGTTGGCGCATCCAAGGGCCCTTT
>NZ_VFEB01000038.1:0-295 GCF_007858795.1 Vibrio sp. T20 | reverse complement strand
CAATACGCTCTTTTTGAGAAAGTTGACCATACTCTGGAGTTACTGGGTCAAAACCAGCAGTAATTTCAGGAGTCAGGAAGTACGCTGGTTTTTGGCCTTGGCCAAGGATCGCTTTAGTCACGATATCGCGGTCCATAGCGTAAGACATCGCTTTACGTACACGTACATCGTTGAAAGGCGCTTTCTGTGCGTTAAACTGGTAGTAGTAAGTACACAGGTTACCCTTGATGTTTACATCTTGTGGGTATTCTTTCTGTAGACGACGAAAGTGTTCGTTAGGTACTTCGTATTTGAA